>CAYOTD010000534.1:0-863 GCA_964406685.1 uncultured Solibacteraceae bacterium
TGGACGAGCGCAAGCACGCGCTTCACCATCCCCTCGTGTTCGATTTCGTAGTGCACGAAGCCTGCCTGCATCGGGATGGTGCCCTGGCTGGGCACAGGCAGTGTTTCGATCACCCGTCGAATTCTGAACGGTGGGATCATCCCTTGCCGCACGACTGCCGTCCAGACGCCGATCAGCGCCGAGGGAATATCCGTGGGATCTGCCACCACGACGAGCGTGGGCAGGCCGAATTGGGCGCGTTGCGCGGCGCCCGCGCGGGAGATGGCGGAAAACGTGATCCCAGACTCGACAATGCCCTGCGGCCCCTCGGCCCTCGCTACCCCCTGATGTGCGGCTGTGAGCTGCCAGCCTTCCGGAAGCGCCATCTGCCCGCTGCCGTCGAAGTACGGCACCGTCCGCCAGTTGCGCGCAGGCGGCGGGCACGGGCTGCCGCTTCCGCCCGACAGCCCGGCAATCTGCAGGAGCCGGGGAAAGCTTTGCGGAAATGTGTTGGGGGTGTCGAACGCCAGCGCGACCGTCGCCATCCCCCCGTCAATCACGGCGAAGGCCACGCCAACTAGGCGGACATTGCCCTTGGACACACGGAATGCCGCTTCTGCCTCCTGGCCCCGCGCATCCGCGATACCCGCGACCACCAAGGGTCGGCTGTCGAAGAACCGGGCGGTGTCGCGGAGCGCGTCGTTGAGCGCTTGGACGGCGCTGCCTGCCCGGGGAAGCCGGGCGAGGAGCAGTCCGCCGCTCACCTGCGGGGCGCCGCTGACGAACTGATAGCCCGGCGGAGGCTGCTGAGCGACCGCCGGCGACGTGGCGGCAAGAAAAACCAGGCCGGCGAGCAACAGCGACGGAGCTCTCTCACGCAGCAT
>CAYOTD010000534.1:873-4048 GCA_964406685.1 uncultured Solibacteraceae bacterium
TCCACGCGCAAGCGCGTTCTGCCGGCGCGGATGACGACCGTGCCTCACCCCGCGCTCTATGCGCCTCCGCGGGGCCGTTCTGTCCAGGCACGGAAGGCGGCCCAATCCCGGCCGTTCGCGAGCCATCCTGTCACGCCGCGCAACCGCCGGCGCTCGCCGTCGCCGACCAGGAAGACCCGCGCGCCGTCCAGCTCCAGGCGGTCGGCAGGGCCGACGCGGTACGTTTCCTGCCTGGACCCGATCAACGCTTTCACCACGAGCGCGTTCTCGTCGACGATCAGGTAGTGGCGGGTCAGGAGGGCGATCCCGAAGCCGATGAAGGCGATCGGCGTTATTACGCCCACGAACGAGACACTGTGGGAGAGGAGCGCGAGGAGTCCGAGGACGACACCGGCGATGATGCACGCGACGCCGGCCGACTTGCTGAATCTCACGCGCATAATCTGTCCCTCTTCCGGGGTTCCTCGCGTCAGTTGACCTGCGTCATCCGACGGAAGTCGAAGGGCGGCAGGTCCGACCGGTCGCTCACGACCACCTCGCCCGTCCGATGGACGAGGAAGTAGTCTTGCGACCCTGTTTGTGGCACGCGGCGCTGTTCGCCAGTCATATCGTCGCGCACCCAGATCTCCCCGCGCGTGGCCGTCCCGAGCGGTGCCTGCGCTCTCTCCATGCCCGCCGCCTGCTGTCGGATGGTCTGCCACCTGATCTCGTTGAGTTCCGCGTTGCCTGCGATCACCTGCTGCGCGACGGCGGCGTCGATCTTCAACTGGGTTGCGTACCAGTGTGGGTCCCAGGCGAATCGCCGAACCATGTCGCCCAAGACGGCGCGGGCCGTCGACTCCTGCTCCGGACGGCAGAGATAGCCGACGATGTCGAGCGGACCAAGGTACCAGTTCGTGATGCCTCCGAGAGAAGGCGGGGGAGCGGTGAGGTGCGTCACGGCTGCGTAGTAGCCCCGCCGCGGGCCGACCGGCAGGGTGATCTCGAAGCGCACGGCGCCGGCGTCCGCACGTCCCTGCATTGGCGCCGGCGGCGGATCCGTACGGAAAGCGAGTTCGGCGAGCTGCGGCAAGTGTACCACGTCGAGCACTCGGGCGCCGGCGAACTTGCGCGGCAAGTAGAACTGCGTGATGAACTGCGCCCCCGGCAGATAGGCGTGAAACACGCCCCCGAAGGCGCTGGGGCGGGTCCCCGGCGGAGGAGTACCGATCATCGGCAACTGATACGGCACCGTGAACATCTCGAGGTTGCCATCGCCGACGCGGGTCTGGATCGAATCGTCGGGGCTGGCGGTGAGGACCTCAGGGCGGTGTTCGATGACGTTCGGGCGAGCGAGCCGCCCCTGGACCTGCCAGCCGCGTGGTACCGGCAGCGTGAACGCATTCTCCGTTGGATCACGCCACAGCACCATCTCGGGAAATCCTTCGGCGGCGCCGTGCGGCGAAAGGTATCGGAAGCGTGCGAGGATTTGCGCCATCTCGTCAGCCACGGCCGGCCATGCCTGAGGGGGTGCGCTCATCACGTACAGGGCGCCGGTGGTCTGCCCCTTCAGCACAAGGGCTGCCCCTCGGTAGAGCTGGCCGTGCAGATTGAAGGTCAGCGCACACATGGCGCCCTCGGGGAGGAAGGACGGACGGAGCGTCTGGGCGCCGGGAAGCACCGCCGCCTCCTCGCGTGAGAGGAAACCGAGCACATCGGCGACGCTGCGACCTGCAGGAAAGCTCAGCGGCTTCACGTATATCAAGGCCGTGCCCGGGCGGGACACCGTGAAGGCGCCGTTCCCCCTTTCCTGGACCTGCCAGCCGGCCGGATGCGGCACGACCAATCCGGCACGGTAGTAGGCGACCCAGGTGGACGCGATGTCCTGCCCGGCGGCCCCGGCAGCGGATGTGATGACGATACCCAGCGAGAGCGCGACGAGGCGAAGACGAGAGAGGCGCACGAGTCCCCCCTCAGAACTGCATCCCGTTCAGGATCGCCTGGAGCGTCTGCCCGATCTGCGGCGTGTTCTTCTCCGGGCCCATCACCTGGATCCACACGTTGACCTCCGAGATGAACACGTTCATGGCATGCATCGCGTTGCCGGACTGGTCGCGCATGGTGACGGCGATCAGCCGCGCCTGTTTGCCCTTGACGTTCATCGGCTGCTCGGTGTCCACCGTCCCGCCCATCTGGCGCATCATGCCGGGAAACTGCTGCAGATTGGTCTGGAACATCTGATCGTGGGCCATGGCCTGTATGGCGACCTGCGTCATGGCGGCCGGGTTCATGAAGTTGTAGATCGCGGCAACGGGGACGGTGCCCTGCGGGGGGCTGAGCCGGAACCGCCCGAGCGCATCCGCGTAGGTCTGGCCGCTCGGCATCGGCGGCTGCGGGCCGGCGCCGGGGCCGACGGGGTAGCCGGGCTGCTGGGGAGGATATGCTGGCTGCGACGGATAGGACGGTTGGGGAGGATACGACGGTTGCGATGGGTACGATGGCTGAGGCGGATACGATGGTTGCTGCGGGTACCCGGGCTGCTGCGGATACTGCGGCTGCTGGGGTTGCTGCCCCTGCGATGGGTACCATTGAGCGAGGGCGAAGCCGGTTGACAGAGTTAGTGTGAGAGCCACCAACACCATCAAGGAATTGCGGAGCGGTAGACGGCGCGACATGGCGCTCTCTCCTTATTACAGCGTGTCAACGGGGTCTCGGGGATGCCGACGTCGGAGGAACGAGAAAGCGAAAGCCGAATCGGCGCGTGGTAAGAAAAGGTGGCACGAGAGGAGTGGACGGGATGCAGGGCCATCAGCGGCACTCCCGCCGTCGGGGCTGATGCTTTTGCTGTGAAGTGGAACATAGTTGAGAGCGGAAACCCGATCAATGGCAATCTTTCGCCCCGCCCCATCACGCCGGACGACGCCGTTCGGCCAGCCGGCAACCATTCCACATTCCGGCTATGGGTTCAGGTCGCGAAGCGGGATCTCCCGGTAACGGGGGTACCCCTCTCGCTCGTTGAGCCTGCGGACGGTGTCGGCGCTATACGCCAGATCCACGTCGTGCCAGCGGCCGGTTCGCGTATCCTCCACGATGCGCGTGCCGCGTACCGCCTCCGTCCAGTTGGCTAGCGACCGATCATGCGCCCGGTTCCGGTTCTGGATTGACTGCCACATGATGTCTCTTGCCTCTTGCGAGC
>CAYOTD010000535.1:0-4039 GCA_964406685.1 uncultured Solibacteraceae bacterium
CAATACTTCGACCGCAACTGATTTTCCGCGGAACCTGGCGCCCGCCCCCGCCGTCGAGATGACGGAGACAACTGGATGCTACGGTTCACCGCCGGGTTCTTTCTGCTGGCAGGGATGGCGGTCGCGCAACCGCCGTCCCTGCGCGTGACCACAGCCCTGGTGGAAGTGCACGTTCTTGTGCATGACAAGAAAGGCCGACCCGTCTCCGGCCTCACACGCGACGACTTCATCGTCAAGGACCGGGGCGCGCCGCAGACCATCACGTTCTTCTCCGAGGAAACCAGCCGGCCGGCCGCGCCGCCGCCGGAACTCGTGCCGCCCAACGTCTTCTCGAACTTTCTGCGGCGCGGCAACCTGCCCGGCGGCGCGACCGTGGTTCTGTTCGACAAACTGAACACCCGCACCAAAGACCAGAACTGGGCTCGAGGCGAGCTGATCAAGTTCTTCAGGATGGCTTCGGCGACGCGGCAGCCCATCGCGATCCTGGTGCTCGAATACGATCTTCACATCCTCGCCGACTTTGGTTGGAGCGCCCAGCGGCTCCAAAGCGCGATCGCCGCGGACCGGACTCGCCGGTCGCAGTTGCTGAGCGCGTCCGAGATCGACCCGCTGGACCCGCCGGACGAGGGCTTCGAGGTGGAGGGAGGCCTCGACCTGCTCAGTCGTCGTGTTGCGGAAGTGGCGGTGCAGATACGGGTGGGACGCACGCTTCGGGCGCTGGAGGCAATCGGCCGTCACCTCTCCGGTTTGCCTGGGCGCAAGAGCATCCTCTGGATCTCGGGCGCTTTTCCGGTTTCGATGGGCTATGAACCCGATCACCTGATGGATTGGCGATCCACCCGCCTCAACTTCTCACCGCAATCGGCGCGCGCGGGGAAGGTGCTGACCGATGCGAACGTAGCTCTCTATCCGGTGGACGCACGCGGACTGTTTGGCGTCCCGATGGCAAATGCGGCAAGCGGGACCGGGCTTGGCGCGGACGGCGCCAGGATGCCCGGCTCCATCCTGCAAGCCCACCAGACCATGCGGGCGCTGGCTGACGACACCGGAGGCAAGGCTTACTACGACGTCAACGACCTGAGCGGCACCCTCCGCCAGGCTCTCGACGACGCCAGCGTGGTCTATGTCCTCGGCTACCAGCCCACCCACAACGAGTGGAACGGAGAGTTCCGTCCCATCGAGGTCAAGGTCAAGCGGGAAGGGCTCAGGGTCAGATGCCGGCGAGGATACTTCGCCTCCGCCGAGCTGCCCGCCGGCCAGGTTCCGGCCCCGTTGCGCGAGGCATTCTGGAGCCCCCTGGAGGCGACCGGGATCGGGCTGACTGCGTCCATCGACGCGACGAACGTGCTCCTCCGGGTGGATGCGCGCCATCTCACCCTGAAGCCGGAAGGCGAGTTCTGGACCGGAATGCTCGACGTGCTGTTCGTGCAGCAGAACCCGGCGGGAAAGGACCTGGATATGGTGCGGACCGCCTTCGATCTGCGCCTCACCCGGGCAACCCTGGAAGAAAGCCTCGAAAGCGGTGTCCGGCTGACCAGGGAGATCCGGCTACTTCCCGCCGCCTCGCGATTGCGGATCGCGGTCCGGGACCGCCCTTCCGGCCGGATCGGCTCGCTGACCATTTCTCTGAATCAGACCCGACAGCCGTGAACCGCGCCGTCCCGGTCTCCCGCGTGTGCCATGCTACAGTCTAGGAAAGCGGCGCACGATATGTCATCGGAAGGCATTCGGGATTCGTTGAAACAGCGCGGGGTCCGGTTGACCCGGCAGCGGCAGATCCTGCTCGAGCTGATCGACCGCTCCGGACAGCACCTGGACGCCGAGCGGCTCTACCAACTGGCGCGCGAGAAGGACCCCAAGCTCAACCGCGTCACCGTCTACCGCACGCTGAAGATGCTCAAGGGCGGCGGGCTGGTCGACGAGCTCGACCTGATGCACTTCGGCGGCGACCAGCATTACTACGAAACCCGCATGAAGCAGGAGCATGCCCATGTCATCTGCCTGCGCTGCGGCAAGGTGGAGGAGTTCTACGGCGACGCGCTTCAGAAACTGCGGCGGCAGATCGAGAACCACTTCGGTTTTCACGTCCTGATCGCGCGCACCGAGATCGGCGGCTACTGCGCGCACTGCCAGGTGTTGCGCGCGCGGGAGCTGGACCAGGCGGTTGCCGGCGGCGTCCCCATGGAAACGGCTCCCGCCAAACGCAGCGCCCGGAGGAAGCAATGAGCGGCGTGGCATCCACCTCGGAGGTCCGTTCGGCGGCCCTGGTCGTCGTCAATCCCTCCGGCAACCGGAACCGGGTTCTGCTGGACCCGCTTCCGTTCACCATCGGCAGGCACCCCGACAACCACCTCGTGCTGCGCGACAACCGCGCCTCCCGCCACCACGCGCGGATCTGGATGGCCGAAGGGGAGTTCTACATCGAGGACCTCGGCAGCCGCCACGGCGTGTTCGTCAACGGCGAACGCGTCGAGCGCCGCTGCCTGGCCAGCGGCGACCAGATCGATTTCGGCGTCAACGAATCCTACCACCTGGTGTTCACCATCGAGGAGGCCGAGATCCAGCGCATTCTCGACCAGTTCTCCATGCCCTCCACCAGTGCTCCGTCGACGCCGGGCGCGGAGAACCTGGCCAAGCTGCGCGCGCTGGTCGAAGTGGCCCGGGCGCTGCAAAGCTCGCTGTCGGCCAACGACGTGCTGGCGGCGGTGGTCGACGCCGCTCTTACCGTCACCGGCACCGAACGCGGCTTCCTGTTGCTGGTCCAGGGCGAGGATCTCGAGGTGCGCGTGGCGCGCGACCGCCAGGGGAAGCCCCTGGCCGCCAGCGACCTGCGCGTGCCCACCCGCATTATCAACCGCGCGCTCGGCCAGCGCCGCGAGCTGCTGTCGATGAACTTCGACCCGCTCGGCCTGGAGGGTGTGCAGCCGGACATGTCCGTGGCGCGGCTCGAGCTGCGCAGCGTGGTCTGCGTCCCGCTGGTGCGCGTGCGCGCCGCGCAGAGCGAGGAGACCTGCGTTTCCTCGCCGGCAAGTGAAACCGTCGGCCTGCTCTACATGGACTCGCGCGGCGGCGCCGCCGATCTCTCCTTCGGCAACCGCGAACTGCTGCAAACCCTCGCGCTGGAGGCGTCGACGATCCTGGAGAACGCCCGCCTGCTGGAAGAGGAGCGGGCCAAGCTGCGTCTGGAAAAAGAACTCAGCGTGGCGCGCGAGATCCAGGCCAGCCTGCTGCCCAAGCGTCTCCCCGTGGACGGCTGGTTCCGCGCCGCCGGCTCCAGCATTCCCTCGCACCAGGTGGGCGGCGATTCCTTCGACGTCCGCCAGTTCCATCCCGGCGCGTGGTCGGTCCTGGTGAACGATGTCTCGGGGAAAGGGGTCAGCAGCGCGCTGCTGGCGTCTCTCCTCCAGGGTGCGTTTGTGCTGGCCACCGAGACCGGGCTGGGGATGGAGGAGATCGCCCTCCGCATCAACCGCTTCCTGCTGGAACGTACCGAGGGCGAGAAGTACGCCACCCTGTTCTACGCCGTGCTCGAGGCCGGCGGCCGCATGCGCTACATCAACGCCGGCCATTGCCCGCCCTTCCTGTTGCGCAATGGTACTCTCGACGGCCTGGCGGCGACGGCCATGCCGGTGGGACTGATCGACCGGGCCTCCTATCCGCCCGCGGAGATCTGGCTGGAGCCGGGGGACAAGGTCGTCATCTTCAGCGACGGGCTGTCGGAAGCCGAGGACGTCAACGGCGTCTTCTACGGGCTGCGCCGGATGAAAGAGACGATCCTGGCCAACGCCGCCGCCAGTTGCGGCGAGATCCACGACGCCCTGATGCGGTCGGTGGAGGACTACACCACGGGAGCCCTCCAGAGCGACGACATCACCCTGGTGGTCCTGGAATACGCGCCCAAAGGCTGACCCTCGCTTACCCTCCCGCCGGCTCGATCCGGGCCGACATCGACCCTTTCGACTGTGGCAGCCGCCAGTCCGCCCCGTAGGAGTGAATCTGGTCGCGCGCGAACTCCGCCTGCGGCAGTTCGCAGGTCATC
>CAYOTD010000536.1:0-4033 GCA_964406685.1 uncultured Solibacteraceae bacterium
AGTTTCTGCGAATTGGTGAAGTCCTGGAGCAGTTCGGCTTCCGAGCCGAAGCTGATCAGGAACGCCACGTCCTTCTTGCCCAGCACCTGGGAGAAGAACTGCGAGGCGGCCCGGCGTTCGGCGCTGATGAGGCCCTCCTGGCTGATGCTGACGTCCACCAGCAGGCCGATGGTGAGCGGCAGGTCGGTTTCACGGTTGAAGTAGCGGATCTCCTGCTTCTTGCCGTCTTCGAAGACCTCGAAGTCGTCCTTGGTGAGATCGGCGATGAGCGCGCCCTTCTTGTCGCGCACCGAGCACAGCAGGCTGACCACATCCACATCCACCTTGATCGAAGGCGGGATGTCGGGTTGCGCCGCCGCGGCCAGGGCCAGGCCCAGAGTCCCTGCGAGCAGACGGAGAGTCATTGCATACTTATAGATGCATCCCCGTCTGGACACGTTCCCATGAGAAAAGCGATTTTGCACCTGAAGCGCAACGACCCTGTGCTCAAGGGTCTTATCGAACGCGTGGGGCCCTACCGGCTGGAGTTGCGGCCGGCCGATTTCACCACACTGGTCCGTTCCATCATCTACCAACAGGTCAGCGGGAAGGCCGCGGCTACCATCATGGGGCGGCTGGAAGAGGCGGTCCGGCAGCGGCTGACGCCGCGCGCGGTGCTGAAGTTGAGCGACGAGCGGATGCGGGAGCTGGGACTCTCGCGGCAGAAGCGGACCTACCTGCGCGATCTGGCCGAGCACAGCCGGAGCGGGACGCTGGACTACGCGGCTCTCAGGGACGCGGCCGACGAAGAGGTGATTGCGCGGCTGACGGTGGTCAAGGGTATTGGGGTGTGGACGGCGCAGATGTTTCTCATTTTCGCCCTGGGGCGGCCGGATGTGTTGCCTACGGCGGACCTGGGGATTCGCGCGGCGATGAAGAACCAATATCGGCTGACGGAACTGCCTAAGCCGGCGGAGATGGAGCGGCTGGCGGAACCTTGGCGGCCGTGGTGTTCGGTGGCTTGCTGGTACTTGTGGCGCAGCCTGGATGGGGCGGCGGCGCTGTAACGTCTACACCGACAGCTTCCAGGGTTTGCGGTAGTCGCGCGTCAGGTACTTGCGGGCTTCGGATTGGGCTACCGTGCCGCGGTCCACGTCCCAATCGATGCGAAGCTTGGAGCGGTAGGCGACGTTGCCGAGCAGACAGGTCGAGGTCGAGCGGTAGCAGGTCTCGATGTCGCTGGCCGGTCTCTCGCGGGTGCGCACGCACTTGAGGAAATTCTCCCAGTGGGCGTTGTTGGTGTTGTTCGACGCCTTGACAATGACTTCCTTGAGCGTCGAGCCCCTCTCCGGCACGATGTGGTACAGGCGGCGGTCGAGGAACATTGTGCCCTCGGTACCGTGGAAGTAGATGCCGGACTGGTACTGGCCGAGAGTCAGGCTGGACGAGTTACGGTTTTCGTAAGTCGCCAGAAAGCCGGGGTACTCATAAGTAACGTGGATCAGGTCCGGCGTCTCGCGGTTATCTTCCAGCCAAAGGTTGCCGCCCAGCGCGGTGATGGACTTGGGACAGGCTTCATTGAAGGCCATCTGCACGATGTCGAGCCAGTGGATGCCCCAGTCGGTCATCATCCCGCCGGCGTAGTCCCAGAACCAGCGGAAGTGCGAGAAGTTCTTGGGATCGATGCCGAAACGGTTCTTGTTGTAGGGACGCTTGGGGGCGGGACCCAGCCACATGTCCCAATCAAGATCCGGCGGCGGGTCGGAATCCGGCGGCTTACCGATGCCGGCCTTTGGGGCCAGGCCGACATTGAGCGTGTGGACGATGGTGACCCTGCCGAGTTGGCCGCTGCGGATGACATCGCAGGCCTGCTGGAAGTGGATACCGGAGCGCTGCATGGTGCCCGCCTGCACGACGCGCTTGTATTTGCGCGCCGCCTGCACCATCTTCTGGCCTTCTTCCACCACGCAGCAGACGGGCTTCTCGACGTAGACGTCCTTGCCCGCCTTGCACGCATCCACCGTCATGTAGGCGTGCCAGTGGTCGGGGGTGGAGATGCAGACGACGTCGATGGACTTGTCGGCGAGTAACTCGCGGAAGTCCTTGACGGCGCGGGGCCGGCCCTGGGCGGCGGCGACCGCCTTTTCCAGGTTGGGCTGGTAGACGTCGCAAAGAGCGGCGACGGCGAGGTTCTCCTGTTTCATGGCGGCCTGGAGGTTGCCGATTCCCATGCGGCCCATACCGATGAAAGCCGCCGAGACACGATCGTTGGCGCCTTTCAGGTTGCCGGTGAACATGTTGGTGGTAAGTGCGGCGGCGCCGGCGGTCTTCAGGAAGTCGCGGCGCTCTGTATAGTCTTGGTTCATCTTACTCATCCTATTTGACGACGACGTTAACCAGCTTATCCGGAACGACGATGACCTTGGCAATCTGTTTTCCGGCAAGATAGGGTTTCACTTTCTCGTCGGCCAGGGCGCGGCTTTCGAGTTCCTCGCGGGGGGTGCCAAAGGGCGCCACGAGCCGGCCGCGGAGCTTGCCGTTGACCTGGATGACGACTTCGGCGCCTTCTTCGCGCGCCAGTTCCTCGTCGTAGGTTGGCCAGGGCTGCTTGAAGACCGGTCCGGTGCGGCCGATCGACTCCCACATCTCTTCGGCCACGTAGGGCGCAAACGGTCCGAGCAGCAGGATCAGTTTCTCCACGGCTTCGGCGGCGACGCCGGGCGAGAGGTCGGGCTCGGCGGCGTAAAGCTCGTTGACCAGCTCCATGATGGCTGCGATGGAGGTGTTGAAGTGCCAGCGGCTCTCGAAATCCTCGGTGACCTTGCGGATGACCTGGTGAAGCTTGCGCAGGGCCTTGCGGTCGGCTTCGGTGAGCGGGGCTTCATCGCCGGGCTTCATGCGGTCGGCGTTGCGGGTGACAAACTTGAAGACGCGGCCCAGGAAGCGGTAAGCGCCCTCCGCGCCGGCTTCGGTCCAGTCCATGTCCTTCTCGGGCAGGGCGGCGAACAGTTCGAAGATGCGGCCGGTGTCGGCGCCGTAGCGGTCAATCATCTCTTCGGCGCTGACCACGTTGCCCTTGTTCTTGGACATCTTGGCGCCGTCCTTGATCACCATGCCCTGGGTGAACAGGCGGGCGGCCGGTTCGTCGTTGGCGATGAGGCCCATGTCGCGCATGACCTTGGTCCAGAAGCGGGAGTAAATCAGGTGCAGGATGGCGTGCTCAACGCCGCCGATATACTGGTCGATGGGGAACCAGTAAGCGATCTTACTCGAATCGAAAGGCGCCTCATTGTTGCCAGCGTCGCAGTAACGGTAGAAGTACCACGACGAGTCGATGAAGGTATCCATCGTGTCGCTCTCGCGGCGCGCGGGAGCGCCGCAGACGGGGCACTTCACTTCCATGAAGGCGGGCACGTTTTCCAGCGGTGAGCGGCCCTTGCCGGTGATTTCGACGTCGAGCGGCAGCACCACGGGCAGGTCCTTTTCGGGCACGGGCACGATGCCGCAGGCGGGACAGTGAATCACCGGGATGGGCGTGCCCCAATAGCGCTGGCGCGAGATGCCCCAGTCCTTCAGGCGGTACGTGACGGCTCCCTTGCCGAAGCCCTCGGCTTCGGCTTTGGCGGTCATCTGGCGGCGCGCTTCGGCGCTGGACAGGCCCGACCACGGGCCGGTATTTTCGCAGATGCCGTCGTCGGTGAAGGCCTGCTTCATCTGGCCTTCCACCGCGAGCGGGCCGTCCACCGGGCGGATTACCGGGCGGATGGGGATACCGTAGCGCGAGCAGAATTCGAAATCGCGCTCGTCGTGCGCGGGCACGGCCATGATGGCGCCGGTGCCGTAGCCCATCAGCACGAAGTTGCCGACCCAGATGGGCGTGCGCTCGCCGCTGTAGGGGTTGATGGCGTAGTGGCCGGTGAACAGGCCTTCCTTCTGGAGATCGCCCGGGTCCTTGCGCGCGGCGGCGTCGATCATCCCTTTGACGCGGGCCGCGGCGTCGCCCGTGACCAGGCGGGCGACCAGCGGATGGGCGGGCGCCAGGATGACGCAGGTG
>CAYOTD010000537.1:0-4025 GCA_964406685.1 uncultured Solibacteraceae bacterium
TGAACCTTCAGGATATCAGAGGCGCTCCGTTCTTACCCCGGGGGATGATTGCCTGGATTCGGCTCGGCGCCGGTGCGTGCCCGCTGGATCACGGATGCCACCCAACAGGCACGGAGCTTCTCGAGCGAGCGCATCTGTTGTTGCAGCCCCCGCAGGCGCTGGGCGGGAGTAAGCGAAAGCATCCACCGGATCAAGCTGATATCGACCCCGTCGGGCCCGATGGCCGGCCGCCCGTCGGGCAGTGTATCCTCGTGCGGAAGGGCCGTTTGTTCCATGTATTGCTTTGCCTGGGACCGGCTTATCGCGAATCGGGCGGCCGCAACACCCGATCAGGACTCGGGTTATAGGATGGTGCGCAGAATTCAGGTCCGAAACCTGAGCCGGGACGTGGTCCTGGCCGGCGACGCCGGGGTCGCCGACAGCAGTGCCACCCGGCGGACGGGGTTGCTCAAGCACGAGTCCTTGCCGGAAGGACAGGGACTTTGGATCGTGCCGTGTGAAGCGGTGCATACTTTTTGGATGAAGTTCGCAATCGACGTGCTCTATCTCGACCGGAAACGGAAGGTGCTGAAGGTGCGCGAGAATATGGTCCCATGGCGGATCTCCGGCTGCTTGCGCGCCCACTCGGTACTGGAGCTTCCGGCCGGCACGGCGGGCAGAACGGGAACCGTGGCCGGAGATCAACTGGAATTCATACCCGCATGACCTGGCGCCTGACCGCCCTTCTCTTCGCTGGCCTGCTCTCCTGCTCCTGCGCGCGGCACGTGGCTGCGGTGCCCGCCGCCGGGCGCGTCGCTCTCCCGAAGGCGGTCAGCCACCCTTCGGCTGTGGTCACCACCATGCGCCGCCAGACCCTGAACGCCGTGGATGCCGGCGACGGCGACTACCGCGTCCGCGAGTTGCGGCGGCGGATGGCCGCCGAACCCGACAACCTGGCGGTCCGGAAGGAGTTGGCACACACCTACGAGCAGTCCGGCTTCCCCGAGGTGGCCATCGAGCACTACCGGCTGGCGGCGGACCGGTTCCCGGATAACGCCGAGGTGCGGCTCTCTCTCGCCCGCCTGCTGCGCAAGCAGGGGATGGCGGCGGAGGCGGTGGCCGGCCTGGACCGTTTCCTTTCGGGCCGCAAGGCGGTCAAGGAGTTGTCCAACGCCTGGTCCTGGCTGGGAATCCTGCACGACGACCTGGGGGATCTGGAAGCGGCCGAGCGGGCGCACCGTACCGCGGTGGAACTGAACCCGGACGCGGACCTGCTGCACAACAACCTTGGCTACAACCTGCTGTTGCAGGGCCGCAGCGCCGAGGCGGCCTCCGAGTTCCGGCGGGCGCTGGTCCTCAACCCCGGCTCCCAAACGGCGCGCAATAACCTCGGCCTGGCGATGGCGGCGCAGCCCGCCGAGGCCGTTCTTCAGTGGCAATCGGTCAGCGATCCGGCCACGGCGCACAGCAATCTGGCGGCGGTTTTCATCGAGCGCGGCCAGTACCAGGCGGCCCGCCGCGAGATCGAGATCGCGTTAGGATATAGGCGGGATCACCCGGCCGCGTTGCGCAATCTGCAACTGGTGTCGGCGCTGGACGGAGGGGCGGCGGAAGTGGGAGCGCGGGCCGCAGCTCCCTGGTGGAAGCGTTTCGGTCACTTTCTCGGCAAGACGGTGGCGGGAATCGAACCGCGCGAGACTTCGGAGGCGGCGCAGACCGCTTCCCGTTGATTATCAGGAGATGCTCATGAGAGAGATTTTCCTTCGGATCCTTCGGGACGAACAGGGCCAGGACCTGGTGGAGTACGCATTGATCGTCGCCGCCGTCGGCCTGGCGTTGATCACGACGGTGAACCAGTTGTCGACCGCGGTGGTCAGCCTCTACAGCTCGATCACCCAGGGTCTGACCAGCATCGGCGCGACCGGGCAGTAAGCGCGGCGCGCAGGGCACGTGTGCAGCCGGCAGTTGGTGCGGCTTTTCCGCGTGGCCGCGACGATCGGGATCAGGCGCCCCCGGCCGCGGGGAAGAGCTGTTTTCGTTACTGGCTATTGCCCGACCTGGGGCTGGCCGTATCCATCCTGACGCTCTTCTATTGCCTGTTTGTCTACGACGGCGGGCGCAGACTGTTTCGGGATTCCGACACCGGCTGGCACATCCGTACGGGAGAGGCGATTCTGGCCGGAGCCGGGTTTCCCCGCGCGGATCCCTACTCCTTCTCGCGCGCCGGGGAGCCGTGGTTCGCCTGGGAATGGGGCGCCGACGCCCTGATGGGCCTGGCCCACCGCGGCGCCGGCCTGACTGGGGTCGCCTGGCTCTACGCCGTGGCCATCGCCTCGGCCACCTGGCTCTGGTTCCGGCTGCACTGGGCGGTGGAGGGCGACTTCCTGCTGGCCTGCCTGCTGGCGTCGCCCATGCTGTCCACCGTGAGTCTCCACTGGCTGGCCCGCCCGCACGTGCTGGGCTGGCTCTTCCTGTTGGGCGCGCTGCTCTACCTGGAGACGATTGCCTGCCGCGGCCGCCTGCGCCGGCAGGCGGCGCCCATCGTCGCGTTCTCCGCCCTTTGGGCTAACGTCCACGCCAGCTTTTTTCTGGGAGCGTTACTGGCGATCGTCTACGCCGCGGCATCCCTGCTTCGCCCCCTCGTGTGGGACCTCGACCGCGGCGCCGAATGGAGGCGGGCGCGCTGGTTCGCGGGCGCCGCGGCGCTGTCGCTGCTGGGAAGCCTCGCCAATCCCTACGGCTGGGGGCTCCATCGCCACGTGTTGGCGTATCTGGCCGACCGGGAATTGCTCCAGCGCGTGGCCGAGTTCCAGAGCTTCAACTTCCACGTTCCGGGCGCGTTCCAGATCGTGGCCGTCGTCGCGGTGGGAGCGGCCGGGGCCGTCCTTGCCCTGGCGCAGCGCAAACTGGCGTACGCCCTTCTGGCGGCCGGATTCGTGATCCTCGCGCTGCGCTCGGCCCGGAGCCTGCCGGTGGCCGCGCTCGCCGTGCTTCCCCTGGCCAACGGCGCCATCGCGCAGGCGCTTCGAGACTGGCGGGATCTGCGGCCGAATCTCCGCGCCCGCCTGGACACCGTTCTCGCCTACTCCGGCCGGCTTCGGGCGTTGGACGGCGGCGTCAGGGGATGGGCGCTGGCGCCGGTGGCTGTCGCCCTTGCCTTCGTTTACCTGCGACTGCCGGTGGTGGCCGCTCGCACCGGCTTCCCGCCGGAGGAGTTCCCCGTCTCCGCCGCGGCGGCGGTGGAGCCTCTGCCGGCCTCCGCCCGGCTGCTGGCCCCGGACAAGTTCGGCGGCTACCTGATCTATCGCTTCGCTGGAGGGCGTAAAGTCTTCTTTGATGGCCGCAGCGATTTCTACGGCAGCGACTTCATGAAACAGTACATCCGGCTGGTGGAGATGCGTCCCGGCTGGCGCCGTCAGGTGGAGGAGGGGGGCTTCACACACGCGCTTCTTCCCAACCGCTATTCGCTGGTGGACGGCCTCCAACAGGCCGGCTGGAGAACGGTTTGGCGCGACGCCACGGCCACCCTGCTGGAGCGCAAATGAGACTGAGCCGCAGGAACTTGGCGTTTGTTTGTGTGTTAATAGATTACTCCGGACTTGGAGCCGGCGCCGGGATAGGATTCTACTCGGCCGGGCGAGGTTAATCGATCGATGGATCGTCAGAAAATCCTAATGATCTTCGGCGCCGCATGGGTTTCGGCCGCACTGCTGACCTGGTTCTTGTACGCCAAGACCAAGGCGCCGCACCAGGACAAGATCGTCAGAGTCGTCGCGGCCGCGCGCGACATGGGGGCCGGCACGCGACTGCGCAAGCAGGACCTGAAGACCATCGGGATTCCCGAGAAGGACCTCCCCAAGACCGCCCTGCTGGATGAGAAACAGGCCATCGAGCGCGTGCTGCTGTTCCCGGTGAACCTCAACGAGCCGGTCACGCTCGGCAAGCTGACCGGCCTGTCCGGCGCCGAGGGCCTTTCGGCCACCATCGATCCCGGCAAGCGCGCCGTCTCGGTGCAGATCACCGACGCCACCGCCGCCGGCGGCCTC
>CAYOTD010000538.1:0-1620 GCA_964406685.1 uncultured Solibacteraceae bacterium
TCGGATCCCTTCCCGGTGCGCGCCGACGGCTCGCGCTACAACACCCCGCTGGTCTACTCGCTCGGCTACATGGCCGTGGCGGGGAGCAGCTTCTCCTACTGGGACTTCGATTCCAAGCACGCCCGCCAGCAGCGCTGGAGAATCGGCGTGCAGCGCCAGATCGGCGCCTCGGTGGTGGTGGAAGCCGCCTACTCGGGGTCCTTCTCGGACAACAACTACATCGACCGCAACATGAACCCGCTGCCGGCGCAGTATTGGGCCACGGGCAATGTCCGGAACGACGCGGTGGCCACAAACATGAACGCCAACGTGACCAATCCGTTCGCCCTGGCCAACTTCGCGTCGTTGAAGACTTCCGGCGCCGTGCTGTACAACGAGCTCAGCAAGCGGTCCTTCTTCACCAGCGGCACCATCCGGAAGAACCAGTTGCTGCGGCCCTATCCGCACCTGTCCGGCCTTACCCAGACCTCCAGCCCGGATGGCAAGCACCGCACGCACGACCTCCAGCTCAGCATGGAGCGCCGGTTCTCGAAGGGCTTCAACCTGAACGTCGCCTACACGCGGCTGATGTCGGAAGCCAAGGGCGTCTACTACAACGAGTTCGATCCCGAACCCTCCTGGGTGGAGAGTAACAACGGCAGGCCGCACCGCTTCGCCGCCACCAGCGTGGTCGAACTGCCGTTCGGCAAGGGTAAGCCGCTGGCCAGCAACGGCATCTGGAGCACGATCTCCGGCGGATTCCAGGTGAGCGCCACCTACGAGTGGCAGCCCGGCCCGCTGATCACCTTCGGCAATCTCTTCTACTACGGCAACATCGACGACATCCGCCTCCAGAACCAGACGCTCGAACGGTGGTTCAACACCGACGGCTTCGAGCGCGCCGCCGCCAGGAACCCGGCCGCCTATCACGTCCGCGTCTTCCCCGACCGCATCGAGGGCCTGCGTGCGGACATGACCAACAACTGGAACGTCAACGTGCAGCGGGAGTTCAAGATCGTCGAGGGAACCGTGATCCAGTTCCGCATCGATTGCATGAACCTCCAGAACCGCTCCCAGTTCGACGGTCCCAACACCAGCCCCACCTCCACCGACTTCGGTCGCGTGACGACTCAGACTGCCGCGATGAACCGCTTCATCCAGGTTCAGGCGCGGATCAAGTTCTGATGGAGCGCGCGATGCGACGCCGACTGCATGTACTGGCGGTGATGCTCCTGGCGGTTCCGGCCTCCCCCGCGGAGGCCGGCGCCGCCCGCGTATCCATCGATGCGCGCCGGACCGTACGGGAGTTGCCGCGGTTCGCGCAGTACCCAAACACCTCGCTGCGCTTCGCCCCGCCGCACCAGCTCGCCGAGATCGTCGAGAAGGAGTACGGCCGGCCCCGCATCACCCGCTGCTGGCTGCCGCTCGACGATATGTGGGACTATCGCGACGACAGCTACCACTTCAACTTCCAGCTTGGCTACGACCGCTACGCCAACGACAACGTGAAGCACAAGTACGATCGCGGCGTCATCACCGCCTTCGACCTTTACTACTACGACCACCTTGCCGCTTTCAGCCGCCACAGCGACGAGATCCTGCTCAACGTGCGCCGCTACGAGCACGAGGTCACGCGCGGGA
>CAYOTD010000538.1:1630-4017 GCA_964406685.1 uncultured Solibacteraceae bacterium
AAAACGGGCTGCGGCACTATAAGCAGCGCTACCCCAACCTGCGCTACATCGAGGCGCTCAACGAATACCACATCGTCGCGTTCGGCGGGCTGGACGACGACCAATACTACGATTTCTACCGGACGATGTACGAGATCGTCAACGAACTGAACGCCGAGCTGAAACCCAAGATACCGCTGCTGGTGGGAGGCCCCAACGTGACCGGCGCGCCTCTCACGCCCGAGGACCCGAAGCAGGAGCCGGGGCGCGGCGGCCAGGGGCGGCGTCTCTACCGCTTCTTCCAGAACTTCGCCAAGGACCCGAGCCCGCACAAGCGGCTCGACTTCGTCTCTTTCCACGACTACAGTCTCGGCAACGACCCCGCCGCCATCGAGCGCTACGAGTCGCTGGTGAAGTCCTGGCTCAAAGAGAACGGCTTGCGGGACGACATGCCCTTCTTCGAAACCGAGATCGGCTATGCCGGCCCCAAGCCAGCGCCGGAGTTGAATCTGCGCCAGGCCACCGGCCTGTCCACGTTTTTCTACTACACCCGCGGTTCCCGCCAGCACATCCTGTTTCCCTGGGTGCTGTATCACGAGCCGGCGCGCCAGCGCTCGCTCAGCGCCTTCACCCCCGACCTGAAGATGGCTCCCTTCGGAGCCGCCCTGAAGATGTGGGCGTTGCAGAAGAAGAACGAGGTGGCCGTGGAGTGGCGGGAGCGGCCCGCCCGAGTGTTCGCGGTGGCGACGGCCGACGGCACCGGCATGGCCGTGCAGCTTTGGAACGACTCGCCGCAGCCGGCAACCGCCGAGGTCGTCCTGTCCTCGCTTCCCGCGGCCGTGAAGGGCAAGGTCCGCGTCCGCGAGTACCGGATCGACTCGAAGAACAGCAACCCGCTGCTGGTGCCCGGCGCCCAGGGGCGCCTGGACCTGCTGCGGAACGAACCCCTGAGGAAAGCGCCGCTGAAGTGGGAGGCGGCACTGGAGCCGTACAGCCTGGTGCTTTGGACCATCGAGCCCCAGGGGAGGAACTGATTCATGATGCGAACGTCACTGGTTGCCCTGATTCTGACCGCCGCCTGCTTCGGCCAGGCGGCGGGTCCTTACGTGCTGGAGAACGACAAGGTCCGGATCGCGCTGGACGCGCGCGGCGCCGTCACGGAGCTGATCGACAAGCAGTCCGCGCCCGGCCGGAACCTGATCGCCCAGCGCCTGCCGGGGTTCTGGAAGCTCATCTTTCATCGCGGGCGCAGCTATGAGAATGTCGTCGAGCCGGAGACCCAGCAGTACCGCATCGAGCGGAGGGGGCAGCAGTTGACCGTCACGGTGGACAAGCTGCGCATGGAGGAGGAGACGCTCGACATCCGCGTCGTCTTCGGCCTCCGCCTGGAGGGCGACGAGATCCGCTGGACCGCGCGCGTGGAGAACCGCGCCCCGGTCACCATCGCCGACTTCTTCTTCCCGCAGATCGGCGGCGTCAGCTCGCTCGGCGAGGCGGGCGCGGCCGGCGACCTCATCTGGCCCAACGCCGCCGGCGTCCGGATCCGCAACGTGAAGTCCACGCTGCGCCCCCGGATCGACGGCCTCTCCAACATCGACGAGCCGGTGAACGCCGTCGCCGACCAGCACCTGGACCTCACCCACCCCGGCTTCGGCTCGATGTCCTGGTTCGAATTCACCAACGGCAGGCGGGGCATCTACTTCGGCTCGCACGACGACCGCTTCCTCACCGGCCTGATGCGCGTCTCCCGGCTGTTCACCGCCGGCGGCAACCTCCAGTTCACCTTTGCCAAGTTCCTGTTCCTCCGCCAGGGCGAGACCTGGCAGTCCGGCGACTTCGTCGTGTCCCCGCACGGCGGCACCTGGCACACCGGCGCGCAGAAGTACCGCAAGTGGGCCGACACCTGGTTCCGTCCGCAGCCGCGCCCGGATTGGGTGAACCGCATGAAGGGCATGTTCCTGGTCATCATGCGCCAGCAGTACGGCGACCGGATGTGGAAGTACAGCGACATCCCGTACCTCTACCAGGAGGCGCGCAGGAACGGCATCAACATGCTGGCTCTGTTCGGCTGGACCGAAGGCGGCCACGACAACCAGTATCCGGTCTACAAGCCCGACCCCGAGATGGGCGGCGAGCAGGCGCTGCGCCAGGGACTCGCCGAGGTCCGCAAGGCGGGCGGAAACGTGATCCTGTACATCCAGGGACACTTGATGGACCCGACCACGGACTTCTACAAAGAGCAAGGCGAGCGCCTCGCCGCCAAGACCATCTGGGGCAGCCCCTACTACGAGCAGTACAACAAGTCCCACCAGAGCGGCTTTCTGCGCCACTTCAGCCGCAAGCTCTTCGCTCCCGTGTGCCCCGGCGACCCGGCCTGGGAGAAGTTGATGGTGGCGGGCGGGCAGCAG
>CAYOTD010000539.1:0-4016 GCA_964406685.1 uncultured Solibacteraceae bacterium
GGCGGCGGTGCTGAGCGTCCCCGCGGTGTTCGTCTGCAACAACAACCAGTACGCCTACTCGACGCCGCTCTCCAAGCAGATGGCCTGCGCCAACGTGGCCGACCGTGGGCCGGGCTACGGGATTCCCTCGGAGATCGTCGACGGCAACGACGTCTTCGCCGTTCACGAGGCCGCCCGGCGCGCGGCACGGCACGCGCGCGAGGGTCACGGGCCGTACCTGATCGAGTGCAAGACCTTCCGCATGACCGGCCACTCGGCGCACGACCCCGGCGATTACGTGCCCAAGCACCTGTGGGCCGAATGGGCCGTCAAGGACCCCATCCTGCGGCTGCGCAACCGGATGGCGGAGAACGGCTGGGCCGCCCTGGACGAGATCGACGCGATCGAAGCCGGCATCCGCCGGGAGATCGACGAGGCCATCGAGTGGGCCGACCAGAGCCCTTACCCGGATCCCTCCCAACTGCTCGACAACGTCTACGAGCAGCCCGCCCGCCAGGAGTGACGCCATGCTGATGACCTACCTGGAAGCGGTCCGTCAGGGCCTGTGGGAAGAGATGGAGCGCGACCCGAGCGTCTTCGTCATCGGCGAGGACCTGGGCGTCTACGGCGGCGCGTTCAAAGTGACCCAGGGATTTCTGGAGCGGTTCGGCGAGCGCCGCGTGATCGACACGCCCATCGCGGAATCGGCCATCGTGGGCGCGGCCATCGGCGCCAGCTTCACCGGGCTGCGTCCGGTGGCCGAGATGCAGTTCTCCGACTTCATCACCTGCGGATTCGATCAGGTGGTCAACTTTGCCGCCAAGTGCCGCTACCGCTGGAACGCCCCCGTGCCCATCGTGGTGCGCGCCCCATCGGGCGGCGGCATTCGCGGCGGACCCTTCCACTCGCAGAATCCCGAGGCGTGGTTCTTCCACGTGCCCGGCCTCAAGGTGATCACCCCCGCCACCGCTTACGACGCCAAGGGGCTGATCAAGTCGGCCGTCCGCGACAACGACCCGGTGATCTTCCTCGAGCACAAGGCGCTCTACCGGCGCATCAAGGAAGAGTTGCCCGAGCAGGAGTACACCGTCCCCATCGGCAAGGCGCGCGTGCACCGCGAGGGCCGCGACCTGTCGATCATCACTTACGGCGCGATGGTCTACGTGGCCAACGACGCCGCCGAGGAACTGGCCAAAGAGGGCGTCTCGGTAGAAATCGTCGACCTGCGCACGCTGCTCCCGCTGGACGAAGCCGCCATTCTCGACAGCGTGAAGAAGACGTCGAAGGCCATCGTGCTGCACGAGGACACGCTCACCGGCGGCATCGGCGGCGAGATCGTGGCGCGCATCAACGAGAAGGTGTTCGAGTACCTGGATGGCCCGGTGCTCCGCATCGCCGCTCCCGACACGCCGATCCCCTTCAGCCCCCCTCTGGAGGACGCCTTTCTGCCCAATGCGGCGCGGGTGGTCGAGCGGGCGCGCTGGCTCTGCCGCTACTGAGGTTCAGCCCATGGAACGCCTGCCGTACCAGGCGACGCCCGGAGCCGAAGCCTACCAGGGGTGGGCGGCGCTTCCAGTCGTGGTGCTGCTGGACAACATACGCAGCATGTACAACGTCGGCGCGTTCTTCCGCACCGCCGACGCCGTGGGCCTGGAGAAGCTCCTGCTGGCCGGCATCACCGCCAGCCCGCCCCACAGCGGCATCCGCAAAACCGCCCTGGGGGCGGAAGAGACCGTCGCCTGGGAACACGCCCGGGATGCGCTGGACTTCCTCCCCCGGCTGTACGAGCGCGGCTGCCAGGTGGCGGCCGTCGAGACCAGCCTCCACTCGGTGGACCTGTTCGACTGGCGCCCGTCGTTCCCCGTCTGCGTCGTGTTCGGCCACGAGGTGGACGGTATCCGGCCGGAGCTGCTGGAGCGCTGCGACACCCGCATCCGCATCCCGATGCTCGGCCGCAAGCACTCGCTCAACGTCGCCACGGCCGGCGGCGTCGTCCTGTTCGAGTTGCTGCGCAAGTACCGGCGCCTGGCCGAAGAGGCGCGCGGCGCCCGGCCGTCGTATCCTGGATGGTAGTCTATGTTTCGCACGCTTTTCCTGATATTCCTCTCTCCCCTTCTGTTTGGCCAGACCGGCGAGCCCGGCTTCGTTCCGCTGTTTAACGGCCGCTCGCTCACCGGCTGGTCGGTCGTCAACAAGATGGGTCCCGGCTACCTGGTCGAAAACGGAACCATCGTCTGCCCGCGCGAGGGCGGACAGAAACTGGTGACCGATAAGGAGTACGCCAACTTCGTTCTGCGGTTCGATTTCCGCATGGAGACCGACGGCAACAGCGGCATCGGCATCCGCTGCCCGCGCGAAGGCCACACCGCCACCCTGGGGATGGAGATCCAGATCATCGACGCCGACGGCCCGACCTACAAGAAGATGGGGCTGCGCCCCAATCAGCTCCACGGCTCGATCTACGACGTGATTCCGGCGCGCCAGGGATTCCTCAAGAAGATCTGGGAGTGGAACACCGAGGAGATCTCGGCCATTGGCCGCCGCATCACGGTGCGCCTGAACGGCGAGATGATTCTCGATCAGGACCTGGACGCCATCCGTGATCCCGCGGTGCTGAAGAAACACCCGGGCCTCGCGCGCCCCTCCGGCCACATCGCCCTGCTCGGCCACGAGAGCCGCGTCGAGTTCCGTAACCTCCGCATCAAAGTGCTTCCCTAGGCGCGGCGGCTGGCGTAAGCTTTAGCTTGCGCATGAAGCCCTACTTCACCCTGTTCGGCGCGACGCACTGGGCGATCCTGATCGCCATTCCCCTGGTTGGAGCCGCCCTGGGCTGGGCCATGCGCCGCCGCCCGCGTGCCGTCCGCCTCGCCCTTGGCGTCTTCCTGCTGCTGAACGAGCTCACCTGGTACGCCTACCGGCTGCGCGTGGAGGGCTGGCGCTTCCCTGAGGGGCTGCCGCTGGAACTCTGCGATCTCGCGCTGTGGATGACCATCGTCGCGGCACTCACGGGAAAGGTCTGGGCACTCGAAGTGGCCTACTACGCGGCGATGGGTGGCGGCAGCCAGGCGGTGCTCACCCCCGATCTGTGGGAACCGTTCCCCTCCTATCCCACGGTCTACTTCTTCGTGGCGCACGGCGGGATGATCTCGGTGGTGTTGGCCCTGATCTGGGGCCGCGTCGCGCGACCGCGTCCCGGCTCGGCGTGGCGCGCCTTCGCCGTGGTGAACCTGTTCGCGGCGGGCGTGGGCGCCTTCAACGCCGTCTTCCGGACCAACTACATGTACCTGTGCCGCAAACCGGCGAATGCGTCGCTGCTTGACGCAATGGGTCCCTGGCCGTGGTATATTTTGGCGGGCGAGGTGGTTGCGTTCGGCGTGTTCGTTCTGCTGGGCCTGCCGTTCCGTCGCCGCGGGGATTCCAGCCGTGAAGACGATCATTGAGCCGTTCCGGATCAAGACCGTCGAGCCGTTGCGCAGGAGCACGCGCGAGGAGCGCGAGCGCTGGCTCGAAGAGGCCGGCTACAACCTGTTCCTTATCGACGCGGCCCACATCCTGATCGACCTGCTCACCGATTCGGGCACCAGCGCGATGTCCACCGAACAGTGGGCCGCCCTGATGCGCGGCGACGAGTCCTACGCCGGCAGTCAGAGCTTCTTCCGCTTGCAGTCCGCCGTGCGCGACCTCACCGGCTTCAGGCACGTCATTCCCACCCACCAGGGACGGGCGGCCGAGCGCATCCTGTTCTCGGTGATGTGCAAGCCGGGCGACGTTGTGCCCAACAACACGCACTTCGACACCACCCGCGCCAACATCGAATTCCAGGGCGCCCGCGCGGTGGATCTGCCCGTCGCCGAGGCCGCCGACACGCAGTCGCGCCACCCCTTCAAAGGCGACATGGACGTCGAGACCCTCGAGCGCCTGATCGCCCAAGAGGGCCGCGAGCGCGTCCCGCTGGTGATGCTGACGGTGACCAACAACTCCAGCGGCGGCCAGCCGGTCTCGATGGGCAATATCGAGGCGGTGCGCGAGGTCACGCG
>CAYOTD010000540.1:0-4012 GCA_964406685.1 uncultured Solibacteraceae bacterium
CGAACCCAACATCGCCAACTTCTGGCAGCCGGACAAGCCCAACCCGAAAGGCTACGTCGACCTGGTGAAGCTGACCGCTCCCGTCCTGCGGAAAGCGGTTCCCGGCTGCACGCTGATCGGCGGCGCCTTCGCGGGAATGAACGCCTGGGACTACTTCGAGGGCTGCTTCGCGGAAGGGCTGGCCGGACTGGTCGACAAGATCTCCTATCATCCCTACCGTCAGGTGCCGGAGGACAACTACGAATCCGACTTGGCCGCGCTCCGCGGGATCGTCGCGCGCCACCGCCCCGGCATGCCTCTCTGGCAGGGCGAGAACGGCGCGCCTTCGACCAACTACAGCACCGGCGCTCTGCGTGATTTCGAATGGGACGAAGCGCGCCAGGCCAAGTGGCTCCTGCGGCGCCTGCTGACCGACCTGACTCTCGGCGTCGAGCTGACCAGTTACTTCCAGACCGTGGACATGGTGAACTATGTCTGGAACACCGGGCAGAGCGGGATGACCAACACCAAGGGCGTGCTGCGGGGAAACGTCTACACGCCGAAGGCCTCCTACTGCGCGCTCCAGAACCTGTGCGCGCTCTATGACGGCGAGGCCCGCCGGACGGACCTGCTGCTCCGCGTGGATGGCGGTGCCGGCGAGTGGGAGCGCCAGGCGGTTCGCAAGTCGTGCTTTCTCCGCTCCGGCTTTCCGCTCTACGCCTACTGGTATCCGGCGATTCTCCAACAGGGCTGGCCGACGAAACTGGCCCGGCTCACGGTCTGGAGCGGCCCCAGCGCCCGTTTGGAGAAGCCCGTTCTGGTCGACCTGCTAACCGGCGACATCACCATCCCCACGAAAGTAGCGCGCAACGGAGGCGTCGTGATCCTGGACAACATGCCGGTCCGCGACTACCCCCTGGTCGTAACCGACGCAGCCGCGGTCTCGGCGTAGGCTGCCCTACCGCACCTCGAACGTCCCCTTGAGCCGGATGTCCGCCGAGGAGGCGCCGACCATGACCTCGAACACGCCCGGCTCGACCACGCGCTTCATGTTCTGATCCAGCAGGCTCAGGGCTTCGAAGTCGAGCGTGAACTCGACCTCTTTCTGTTCGCCGGCGGCAAGCGCGATCTTGCGGAAGCCCCGCAGTTCCTTGACCGGCCGCGACACCGAGCTGAGGACGTCGTTCAGATAGAGCTGCGCTACCTCTTCGCCGGCCCGCGCGCCGGCGTTCTTCACCCGCGCGCGCACGCGCACCGCGCCGTCCCGCCCGATGACCGCCGGCTCGATTCGCAGATCGCCGTACTCGTAGCGAGTGTAGCTGAGTCCGTAGCCGAACTCCCACAGCGGCGTCGCCTTCATGTCGACGTAGCCGCGCCCGCGCGCCGCCGTCTCCTTGGTCGCGGTGTGGTTATAGTACATCGGCAACTGGCCGACGTGCCGCGGAACGGTGATCGGCAGCCGTCCGCTGGGATTGATGTCGCCGAACAACACTTCGGCCACCGCCGTCCCGCCCTGCTCGCCGGGGAGCCAGGCCTCGACCACGGCCGGGATGCGCTCCGCCACCCAGCGCACCGACAGCGGCCTCCCGTTGATCAGCACCACCACGGTCGGCGTTCCGGTCGCGTGAACGGCCTTGACGAGGTCCTCCTGCATCCCCGACAGATCCAGGCTGGCGACATCGCGTCCTTCTCCGTTCGTGTCGTGCGCCTCGCCCACCACCACCACCGCCACCTGCGCTTTGCGCGCCGCCTCCTGCGCTTCCCGAATCTGGTTCAACTTCTCGCCCCGGACGTTGCAGCCCTTCACGTGCAGCACTTCCGTGCCCGGCGCGGCCTTGGCCCGGATGCCTTCGAGCACGGTCACGATGTCCTGAAGGATCGTCTTGGAGATGTAGTCGCCGAGCTGGTTCCTCTCCTCGTCCGCGTTGGGTCCGATGACCGCGATCGTCTTGATCGCTTTCCTGTCGAGAGGCAGTAGGTTCTTTTCGTTCTTCAGCAGCACGATGCCTTCGCGGGCCGTCTGGAGCGCCAGCCGGCGATGCTCCTCGCGCGGCACTCCCTTCACCGCGTGCTCCACATCGACGTAAGGCCTCTCGAACAGCCCTAGGACGAACTTCTGCCGTAGGATGCGCCGCACCGCCCGGTCAACCAGTCCCATCGGAACCCGGCCCTGCTTGACGTTCTCGATCAGGTCCAGCATGTAGGCGGGCTCGTGCGAGATCCCCACGTCGACGCCCGCCTTCAGCGCCAGCGGTCCTGAGCCCTTGTTGTCCGCCGCGTGACGCTCGTTGATGACCGTGGTCAGGCCCATCCCTTCGCCCAGCACCAGCCCCTGGAAGTTCAGCTCGTCGCGCAGGATGCGGGTCATGATCTTTTCCGACGCATGGGCCGCCACGCCGTCGATGGCCGGGTAGTTCGCCATCACGGCCAGCGCCCCGTGCTGCTTGATCCCGGCGATCCACGGCGGCAGGAACACGTTCCACAAGGTCCGGTCGGAGATCTCCATCGCGCCGCGCTCCAGCCCGCTGACCGGCTGGCTCTGTCCGGGGTAGTGGCACAGCCCCGCCACCACCTTGTCCGGCGCCGAGACGTCCTTGCCCTGCGCGCCCAGCACGATCGAGGCGGCGATGCGCGAACTCAGATAGGGATCCTCGGTGTAGGCTTCCTCGTTCCGTCCCATGCGCGGATCGCGCACCGGTTCCACCACCAGCGTGAAGAGCTGGTGGATGCCCACCGCGCGCGCCTCGCGCGCCGCCGCGGCGTAGATCCGCTCGACCAGGTCCATGTTCCACGTGCTTCCGATGGTGGGTCCCTCGGGGAAGACCGTGCCGCCCGAGCACATCAGCCCGTGAGTCCCTTCCTCGGTCTGGAGCAGGGGGATCTTCAGCCGCGTCTTCTCCACCGCGAGGCGCTGTAGCTCGTTGAAGAACTCCGCCTGCTGGCGCGGGCCTTCCGGCAGGATGTTGTCGGCGGCCGTGAACAGGCCGCCGCCCGGTCCGAGTCCGGGCAGGTGCGTGCCCAAGGTGAACTTGCGGCAGGCCTCGGTCTTGACGGCGACGTGGCGCATCACGGTTCCGCCCGTGTTGGTGGCGCCGCCGCCCATCTCCGCCCGGTAGACGCAGGGCATGTTCATCTGCCCGACCTTCTCTTCCAGCGTCATCCGGGCGAGAAGATCCTCCACCCGTTTCTCCACCGGTTGACCGGGGTCCAGGTACAGAGGCCGGTTCTGGGCCAGCCCCACCACGGATAGCGTCACTGCCAGGACACAGGCCGCTGTTGCCAGGCGGCGGTTGCGGGGAACAGATTTGGTGTTCATAATATGACCAATAGTGTTTACTTCTGTTATCGTCTTATAGAGAGACACGCCCGAAATGTCAAGAAGAATCTCCTCTTCGAAGCCGCCCCTCACGCCCCGCGTGCCTCCCAAGGACCGCTACCGCGTCGGGACTCTCGACAAGGGCCTCGACGTTCTCGAACTGCTGGAGAAAGGGGCCCGGGCCCTCGGCATCGGCGATGTGGCCGCCGCCACCGGCATCCAGCGCACGGCCGTGTTCCGCCTGTTGTGCACGCTGGAGCGGCGCGGCTACGTGCAGCGGCAGGAGAACAAGAAGTACCGCTCCACGTGGCGCCGCCGCCCGGTTCTGCTGGGCTATTGCGGGCCTCTCACCGGCAACCCGTTCCGGGAGGACCTGGCCGCCAGCCTGCGCGCGGCCGCCGACCAGTCCAAGATCGACCTGCTCACCATCGACAACGACGAGAACGACGCCGAGCAGAGTCTCAAGAATGCGCAGGTGCTGATCGACGCCAAGATCGACCTGGCGATGACCTTCCAACCGGTGGAGTGGATCGGCCACACCATGGCCGACCGCTTCCTCAGCGTGGGGATTCCCTTTATCACGATCGATGTCCCGCTGCATGGCGGCGTCTACTTCGGCGCCAACAACTACCAGGCCGGCAAGCTGGCCGGGCAGACCCTGGCCGAGTTCGCGCTCAAGCATTGGAAAGGCCGCTTCGATGCCGTCGTGCTGGTGGA
>CAYOTD010000541.1:0-4008 GCA_964406685.1 uncultured Solibacteraceae bacterium
TCGATGTTCGCCAACGAGCGGGATCGCCTGGGGTTGGTCGTCTTCTCCACCGGCTCGTTGCTGGCGTTTCCGCCCGCCATGAATTTCCGCACCGCCAGCCCCAGCATGCCCACCATCGTCGGCAACATCGTCTGCGAGGGCTGGACCACCATGGCGCAGGCCCTTTCGGAAGCCTATACCGAGATCGTCAACATCAACGAACCGGGCGCCCTGAACGTGATCGTGCTGTTCACCGACGGCAACCCCACCGCCCTGACCGCCTCGTACCCGGTGAAGCGGGTGGTCGACACCCGCTACGGCTACGGCTACGACGGGTATCCGTATACCTACAACCAGTACTCGATGGATCCCAGCACCTGCAAGGACAGCGCCGGGCGGACCTACACAAACCCTCTTTGGGATCCCGCCGACAAGCTGGGGAACATCGCCTGTTCGAGCACCTCGTCGACCGGCGCGACCTCTGGTGTCTTCGAAAGGACTCTGTCGTCCGTGTCCGATGGCAGCTCCACGGACGTGATCACCGACAGAAGCGGTTGCCGCTTTGGTTCAAATTCAAACTACATGCGGCGCGACGTCGCCTACATCCCGAGCGTGGATTTCTACGGCAACAGCACGACGGGCAGCTACTTCACCAATCTGGCGACGTTCACTTCCGGCGACTATGCCGGCCAACTCCGCCCGGACAAGCCAAATACGGTGACCCAGGCCTGCACGAACGCAACTGACAGCGCGGCCATCCGCATCCGCAGCAACTCGACTCTCGACCCGGTCATCTACACGATCGGCCTGGGAGACGTCGATCCCGTGCTGCTGCGGAGAATTGCGAACGATCCCGACAGTCCGATCTTCGACGACACCAAGATGCAGGGCATGTACGCCTTCGCGGAGGACAACACGCAGTTGAGCGCGGCGTTCTACCGCATCGCTTCCGAAGTGCTGCGCATCGCGCGGTAGGCAATTGCGGTTTCGGGTAGCATGGGGAGGAGATGCTTACCCGGCGCGAATTCAATACTCTTCTTCCGGCCGCCGCCGCAGGAGCCGAGGCGCAGGCGTCTTCCGCGGTCCACAAGGCGGGCTACTCCGAGCGCGATATCACTCCCGGCATCGGGATGGAGCAGCCCGGCGGCTACGGCAAGGTCTTCCACAAGGCGCTGCACGATCCCTGCAAGGTCCGCGCCGCCGTTTTCGACGACGGGGCGCGGCGCGTGGCGTTGGTGGGCGTGGATGCCCTGATGGTCCCACGTTCCCTCGTGCTGGCAGCGCGCGAGCAGATCCGCCGCCGTTGCGCCGTCCCGCCCGATGCCGTGATGATCGGGGCATCGCATTCGCACTCCTCCGGCCCCACCGGGATGGTCCAGCCGGGCGAGTACGATCACGCCTCGCCGCTGGTCAGGCAACTCGCCTACGAGAAGTCCTCCGCCGCCGATCCGGTCTACTTGCGGCGGGTGGAAGCCGGGATCGTCGAAGCCGTCTGCGAAGCGGAGGCGAAGCGCGCGGCGCTGAAAACTTCGTTTGGGGTGGGCCGGGAGGACAAGGCCGCCTTCAACCGCCGCTTCCGCATGAAGAACGGTCTCACCTACACGCACCCCGGCAAAGGCAACCCGGATATCGTCCAAGCCGCCGGACCGATCGACCCGGCGGTAACCGTGCTGGGAACCTGGAACGATCAGGGCCAGTTGACCGGCTGCGTGGTCAACTACTCCTGCCATGCCACTACCAGCCCGCCGGGGATCTCGGCCAACTGGGTCTACTATCTGGAAAAGGCGATCCGCGGCTTCTTTGGGCCGCAGGCGGTGGTGGTCTTCCTGCAAGGTTTCTGCGGCGACGTGACGCAGGTCAACAACCTGGACCCGCACGCCAACCCGGGCGGCGATGAGTGGGCGCGCCTGGTGGGCGGGCGTGTGGGCGCCGAGGCGATCCGCGTGCTGCTCTCTTCCACGCCAGGGACCGCGGTGCCGCTCGATGCGCGCGCGGCGCTGTTGCGCGTCTCGCGGCGCGTGCCCAGCCGGCAGCGCGTCGCCCGGTGCCTGGAGATCGTCGGGCAGGATCCGAAGACGGTGGGCGCGGCCCAGTGGACCTTCGCCAAGGAGATCCTCATGCTCGATGCGCTGCTGGCGAAGGAGAAGGAAGTCGAGGTTGAGGTGCAGGCGATTCAGGTGGGTCCGGCGGCGTTTCTTTCGGCGCCGGGGGAGATGTTCTGCCAGCTTGGCTTGGATATTCGCGCCGGCAGTCCCTTCCCGCTAACCTGTCCGGTGGAGTTGGCCAATGGCTGCGTGGGCTATGTTCCCACCGAGGAAGCGCTGGGGCCGCGCGGCGGCGGCTACGAAACGCGGCTGACCGCCTATAGCAACCTTGTGCCCGACGCGGGCCCGCGGATGGTGCGGGCGGCGCTGGAACTGGCGCGGGAAATGAAGCCGGGTGCGATGCCGAAGGCCGCCCCGGCGCCGCCTTTCCGCGAGCCTTGGTCCTACGGCAACGTCCCGCCGGAGCTTTCGTAGGGCTTCACCGGATGAAGATCTGTTCCAGATCGGCGCGGCAGTTCTCGTAGCGGCGGAAGACCTCTTCGAGTGACACATCCATACGCCGGAAGCGGCGGCCTTCCAGGCAGCCTTGCGGCGAGTCAAGATCGCGCAGTGAGAACTGGAACAGACCGGCCTTGATCAGGCGCTTTTCGGTCTCGGCCGAAAGCAGGTAGTCGATCAGCTTGCGCGCATCCGCGGCATGGGGCGCGCCCTTGATCAGCGCCACCGTGCTGGGGATCAGGAACACCCCCAGGCTCTCCGCGTCGGGGATCTCGACCCGGATGGGCGCGTCCTTGGTCGCTACGCTACAGGCCACGTCGGAATCCGTCAGGCCCACGGCCAGTTGCCAGTCCGCCATCATCTGGCGAAGTTCGCGGGCGCTGTCGAGTACGCGTACCCCGCGGGCGCGAATGCGCTGGAAGAACCAGCGCGTGGCGTCCTCCCCCTGAACGGCATAGAGGGCCGCGGCGTGAGCGGCGTTGCTGTCCGAAGGAGGATAGGCGATGCCCACCCGGTGGCTGGGGATATCGGGGTCGAGCAGAGATTCGATCGAGGCCTGCACGGAAGGCGGCGCCAGCCGCGTCTGAATGAGCAGCGCGCGGCAGCGGGCTCCCACGCAGGAGAAGCAGTTCGGTGGGTCCAGGTAGCGCCCCGGCAGGTTCCGCGTGCTGGGCGATGCGTGGGGCGCCAGCAGGCCGCGCTGCTTCAGCATCATCGTCTGGACGAACTCGTTGTTCCAGACGACATCGGCTTCGGTCTTGTCCTGTTCGCCGGCCAGACGGCTCACCAGTCCCCCGCCGGCCGCCTCGATGCTGTAGACCGGCCTGACCACGATGCCCGAGCGCCGCGTGAACTCCTGAAAGATGGGCGCGGCATGGCCTTCCTCCACCGACGTGTAGACCACGACCTCTCTCCGCGGGGAACGGCAGGCGGCAGTGGCCAGCAGGGCCGCGTACAGAAGGGTCCACACCACTAGCTCTCGGCTCATCCTTTCTGAGATTATCAGGTAGCGAACCCCGAGTTGCGGCCATCGGGCCCCGATCCGGGAAGGAGTGTGACGGTGAACTGCCGATACTGTGGAACCGCGGCCGCACCGGGCCAGAGTTTCTGCATGGCCTGCGGCCAGCCGCTGGCGGGGAGCGGGATGGAACCGCCAGCCTACGCGGCGCCGGCCGCCCAGCCTGCGCGAACGAGCCGGGCGCCCTTGGTGGTGCTGCTGCTTTCCCTTGTGGTCGTACTGGCTGTGGGAGGGTACTTCGCCTACAAGCGCTTCTCCGCGCCCGGCACGGAAGTGGCGCAACACGCCGCACCGCCCCAGCCCGAAGTTCCGGCGCTGCCCGCCGCGGAACCCCCACCGCCAGCCGCGCCCGCGATTGCGGAGCCCGCTCCGCCGCCGGTGAAACAACCGGCCCCGGCGGCCGCGCCCCCGGCGCAGCCGGTCCCGGCCGTCCGGCGGACCGCGCCCACCCCGGCTGTGAAATCGCTG
>CAYOTD010000542.1:0-3995 GCA_964406685.1 uncultured Solibacteraceae bacterium
TCGTCCACGTGTGTGAGCACGAGATCCAGGTGGCGCCGCCCGCGCCGGATCTGCTCCATGCGCGCGATCCACTCCTCGCCCAGCCGGCGCGCCAGGTCCGCCCGGTAATCCAGAAACGACCGCAGCGCGGCCGCATCCTTGGAATGGTGCCGGGGCGAAGCCGTGTCGAACAGGTCCAGCGGATCGAAGCCGCGCGCCTCGCGGAAGGCGAACCGGACTTCCTTGTTTAGCGGCGTGAATCGCGCCGGGTTAGCATGGCCTTCCAGCGATTCGAAGTACAGCTCGGCCAGGTTGATGCCGTCCCAGTCGAACCGCTCGACCAGGGCGCGCGCCCCGCTTTCCACCGCCACCGCGCAGTCCGGATTCCGCAGGTTCATCAGCCGGCGCCAGTCCAGATGCGCGTCCTGGAGCAGGGCGGTCTGCTCGCGCCACTCGGGATGCTCCTGCCAGAAGCGGTCGCTCACGTGAGGGAATTCGAACCACGCGTAGACGGTGATGGCGTTGCGGTGGCAGGCCTCGATCAGCCGCGCCAGGTAGGCGTCGCGCTGCGGGTCGGGCTCGAAGTAGTGCCAGGCGGCCACGTGGAGAGCGGCGATGCCGGCCTTGCGCCAGCGCGGAGCGAGGTAATCGGGATCGGCGCGCAGCCGGTACGAGGAATCGAAGAACGCCCACAACCGGCGCGAGCGCAGCGGCGGCTGGAGCCCCAGGTCGCACAGCGCCTGCGGCAGGTAGGGAAACCGCTCGTAGCCGCGCTCGCCGGGGGTGACGGCCAGCCACAGGACGCCTCCCGCTCCCTGCCGGACCCCTGCCACCAACGGCGCGCCGCTCCAGCGCTCGCGCGCGTAGACGACGGCATCCTTCGGCAGCGTCCAGACGGGCAATTCGAGAGTCTTCTCCCACACGATGGACATCTTGGGAGCGCGTGCGTCGACCACGCTGCGCACCGCCACGCGGCGCGCGCCGGGCTTGAACCCGAGGGCGGCGGCCAGCGCGGAGTCGCCCTCCAGCACCACCACGGCGCCCTGCGCCGCCCGCTCCATCCACTGCGGCGCGGTATCGGCCGCCGCCGACCGCACCACAATCACGCCCGAGGCCCCCGGGCCCCCGCTAACCAACCCGATGGAAGAGAGGATCGCCGGCCATGGGCCCGCCTCGTCGCTGGCAACGTGGTAGTGGTAAAACGGGGCGGCCAGGCAGGGGAAGGTCAGACCCAGCAACACAACCTGAAGCCTGTAGGCGCTAGCGCGTGTACGCATACCAGATCCCGGCGCGGAAATCGTAAAACACCGGCGCCCGCGGATTCCCCTCCCGAATGCGGTACGTCCCCCGCAGCGCGCTCAAAGTGAAGTGCAGCGAAGCCGGCATCCACCGCCACCGGAACCGCACCCCTGGCCCGGTCTCCACAAAGTTCGCCCAGTACTGCGACTGCGTATCCGCGGTGACGTGGAGATTCCAGAACAACTGCGACTGGAACCCCCCGGGCGCTACGGGCAGAGTAACCCCGCCGCGGTTCTGCCAGTAGAAGATGACGTCGTTCTGGAAGCGGCTGACAAAGACCGCGTCGGCGGTGGTTTCCAGGAACCCCCCGGCGGATTCCCCGCCCAGCAGCCGCCCGAAGCCCCGCGAGAACGACACGCCGCCGCGATAGTCCGGCGCCGCCCGGGGCAGGTCTCGCCGCGATCCCAGGTAGCTGACCGCGGTGCCCGCCTCGAACCATCCCATGGCGCCGTGCCAGACGGGCGTAGCCATTCCCACACCGAAGATGAGGGCGCTTTCCGAAAGATACTGCGGGAGCGCGTCGCCGGTGGTCTGGCGAGTGTCGCCAATGAAACGCGTGGTGACGTAGGGCCGCAGGGGCAACTTCCCCAGCCGGATCTCGGTCTTGATCTGGCCGTAGGAGAAGACGTCGTGCCAGCGCGAGGAGAAGATCGGGAACAGCCACATGGTCGTGCGCAGCCCGGCCTGCGCCGCGCGCAGGTTGCCGTATGCCCGCGAGGCCTGGCTGGCGATGGCCGGGTCCGGGCTGTGGCGGGCCAGGTTGAACCAGCGCGCCGCCTCGGCGTCCTGCTTCAGAACGTTGTGCGTCCAGCCGAGCTTCAGCATCACCTCGAAATCGGCCGGGTCGATCTCGTGCGCGGTGGTGAAGTACTTGACGGCGTCCTTCAGGTACCCGGCCTGAAAACTCCGGTCGGCCAGGGTCTTGGCTTCCACCGACACCTGGGCGCGGGGCGTCTCCGGCCGCCTCCGGAGGGTCTGCGGCATCCGCAGCGCCGCCCGCACCCGGTCCGCCAGTTCCTCATCCGGCCCCTTCAGCACCCGCTCCAGCAGCGGCATCGCCGGGATGGGCTCCTTGCGGGCCAGCAACAGGAAGCCAAGCTGCGCCGTCGAGAGGAGATCCTCGGGAGCCAGCCGGACCAGCGCGCGGAACTCCTGCTCGGCTTCGTCCTTCTTGCCCATCTCCAGCAGCAGGTAAGCCAGCTCGCGGTGCAGCTCGACGTTGGCCGGGTCCAGCTCCAGCGCCCGGCGGAATTCGTAGACGTAGGGATAGCGCGCGGGCATCATCTCCCGCGCCCGTTCCGCCGCCCGCGGCTCGGCCCCGCGCGAGGCGGCCAGCAGCGCCGTCATGGCCGGCTCGTCGCGCCCCAGGGCCTTTGAGACTCGGCCCAGATCGACCAGGAGCGAGCGGACCTGCGGCCGCAGCCGCCAGGCCTTCTCGTAGTGTTCGGCGGCCAGGTCCAGCTCGTCGCGGCGCTCGGCCAACTCGGCCAACTCCTTGTGGGCGCTGAAGTTGCCGGGGTCCATTTGGAGCGCCTTCTTCCACCGCTCAATGCCTTCCCCCAGCGGCCCATCGATGTTGGCGAAGGCTTGTTCGGCGGTAGCGCGGGTGGAGGCGTCGGCGCTCTTGCGGACGCGGTCGAAGATGCGCCGCGCCTCCGCCGTGCGGCCGGTCTCATGGCACAGAAAAGCGTACTCCAGCGCCAGATGAGAGTCGGCCGGGTCCAGTCGGACCGCTTCCGCGAACTCGTCGCGGGCGGCCTCCCGTTCCCCGGTTTTCAGGTACGTGTAGGCGAGCTCCTTTCGAGCCGATATCCGCGCCGGCGCCGCTTCGACCGCCCTGCGGAGGGACTCGATTGCGCGGTCATAGTCTCTTTGGTCGAGAGACCGGTAGGCTTGTTCCAGGACTTCCTGCGCGGTTTGAGGGGATTGCGCGGAAAGCGGCGCCAGCGCGGCGGCGAGCAGGCAACAAACTGTAACCCTGCTACCCATTGGGGTATATCAGGGTAGTGCGCCGGCGCCGCCGTTCCTCTCCCGCCCGAAAATCAGGGACAGTAACCAATTACCCCGTTTTCGCCGGCAGATTGGCTACCGTCTTCGGTTTGCCCCACATTAGATAACGCCGGGCCGCGCCCATCCGTTTATCCGAAAGCGCGCGCCGGGTTAGCATGGAGGCAATGGCCGCGTACAAAGGCGTCGATTATCTTGGCTTTGATTCGCTGCTGAGCGAGGAGGAGCAACTGGTCCGCCAGACGGCGCGGCGGTTTGTCGAGGAGCGCCTGGTCCCCGTCATCCGCGACTGCTACCGCGACGGCCGCTTCCCCGCCGGGCTGATCCCCGAAATGGGCGAACTGGGTTTCTTCGGCGCCAACCTCGAGGGCTACGGCTGCGCCGGGATGAGCAATGTCGAATACGGCCTGATCATGGAGGAGCTCGAGCGCGGCGACTCCGGCCTGCGCAGCTTCGTCTCCGTGCAGGGCGCACTCGTCATGTATCCGATCCACGCCTATGGCTCCGAGGAGCAGAAGCGGCGCTGGCTCCCCAAGCTACAATCGGGCGAAGTGGTCGGCTGCTTCGGCTTGACCGAACCCGGCTTCGGGTCCAACCCCGGCGGGATGCTGGCGCGGGCGCGGCGCGACGGCGCCCAGTGGGTGCTCAACGGCGAGAAGACCTGGATCACCAACGGCGGCGCCTCGCACCTGGCGGTGGTCTTCGCGCGC
>CAYOTD010000543.1:0-3995 GCA_964406685.1 uncultured Solibacteraceae bacterium
TCTGCTACGGCCACTACGACGTGCAGCCGGCCGACCCGCTGGAAGAATGGCAGAGCCCGCCCTTCGAGCCCACCGAACGCAACGGCAACCTTTACGCCCGCGGCGCGGTGGACGACAAGGGCCAGTTTTACATGCACGTCAAGGCGCTGGAGGCCCTGCGCGCCGTCCACGGCGCCCCGCCGGTGAACCTGAAGTTCATTGTCGAGGGCGAAGAGGAAGTCGGCGGCGCCTCGATCTCGAAGTACGTCGCCCAAAACGGCGCCAAGCTCAAGGCCGACGTGGCGCTGGTCTCCGATACGGCGCTGTACGCCGAGGGCATACCGACCCTGTGTATCGGCCTGCGCGGGCTGGTCTACACCGAGGTCGAAGCCGTGGGGCCCTCGCGCGACCTGCATTCGGGCCTGTACGGCGGCGCGGCGCCCAATCCGATCTTCGCCCTGATCGAACTGCTAGGGAAAGCCAAAGACGCCCAGGGCCGCATCCTGGTCCCCGGCCTGACCGACGGCGTGGTCCCACCGGCCGCGGCCGAAAAGGCAAGCTGGGAGAGCCTCCCGTTCAGCGAGAGGGAGTTCCTGGAAAAAGAGGTCGGTTCCCCGCAGTTGACCGGCGAGCCCGGCTTCACCGTGCTGGAGCGGGTTTGGGCGCGGCCCACCATGGAGGTCCACGGCATCGGCGGCGGCTTCACCGGCGCGGGCGCCAAGACGGTGATCCCCTCCAAGGCCACGGCCAAAGTCAGCTTCCGCCTGGTGCCGGATCAGAATCCCGACAAGGTGATCGCGGCCTGGAAGGCCTTCGTGGCGGCCAACACCCCGGCGGGAATCAAGACCGAGGTCCGGGTGCTGAGCGCCGCTCCGGGAGTACTGGTGAATCCTGACCATCCCGCCATCCACACGGCGGCCAAGGCGTTTGCCGAGGTGCTGGGGCGGCCTACGGTCTTCATCCGCTCGGGCGGCTCGATCCCCATCGTGGGCGAGTTCGCCAGGCACGTCGGCGTTCCGACCGTTCTGCTGGGCCTGGGCCTGCCCGACGACGGCCTGCACTCGCCCAACGAGAAGTTCAAGATTGAGAACTTCTACCTGGGCATCCGGACCGTCGCGAACTTCCTCGAGCAGTACGGCGGTTAGGGAGAGGATGCCCGACCCGGCGCCGGAAGCGAAGCCTCACAGCGTGGTGCGCTCGGCCGGGATTGTGTCGGCCGCGGTGGCGCTGAGCCGGGTCAGCGGCCTGGTCCGCGAAATGATCATGGCGCGGCTGTTCGGCGCCGGCCAGGCTTACGACGCCTTTCTGCTCGGCTTCCGTATTCCCAACCTGACGCGCGACCTGTTCGCCGAGGGCGCGCTGTCCTCCGCCTTCGTCCCGGTATTCACCCAGAGCCTCGCCACCAAGGGGCGCGAGAGGGCGGCCCAACTGGCCAACCTTGTGGCCACCGCCGTCGTCGTCGTGGTGGGCCTGTTCTGCCTGGCGGGGGTGGTGTTCAGCCCCGTTCTGGTGCGGCTGATGGCGCCGGGCTTTGCGGCCGTTCCGGGCAAGTTCGACCTCGCCGTCGAGATGACGCGCATCATGTTCCCCTTCCTGCTGCTGGTGGCGCTCGCCGCACAGGCCATGGGGATCCTGAACGCCTGCGACCGCTACGGGGTGCCGGCGCTGTCGTCGACGTTCTTCAATCTCGGCTCGGTAGTGTTCGGCCTCGCGCTCGGCTTCTGGGCGGGACCGCAATTCGGCTTGTCGCCCATCCACGGCATGGCGATCGGCATCGTTCTGGGCGGCGCGCTTCAGCTCTTCGCCCAGTGGCCGTCGCTGCGCCGGGCGGGCTTCGGGTTTCGCTTCCGGGTGGATGTGAACGATCCGGACCTGCGCCGGATCGTGCGGATGATGGGCCCGGCCATCCTGGGCGGCGCGGCGGTGCAAATCAACGTGGTGGTGAACACGAATTTCGCCTCCGGCATCGTCGATCCCGTGCGCGGCCTGGACGGTCCGGTGAGCTGGCTGGGCTACGCCTTCCGCTTCATGCAGCTTCCTCTCGGCCTGTTCGGGGTCGCCATCGCCTCGGCCACGCTGCCCGCGATTTCGCGCAGCGCGGCCGCCAACGACCTGGACGAGTTCCGCCGCACGCTGGCCCGCTCTCTTGGCCTGGTGTTCCTGTTGACCGTCCCCTCCTCGGCCGGGCTGATCGTGCTGGGCGACTCGATGATCGGCGCCATCTACCAGGGCGGCCGTTTCCAGGCTTACGACACCAATCAGACCGCGCTGGCGCTGTCCTGCTACGCGCTCGGGCTGGCCGGCTACGCTGCCATCAAGGTCCTGGCGCCGGCCTTCTACGCCCTGGGCGACAGCCGCACGCCCATGTGCGTGAGTCTGGCTTCGATCGCCACCAACTACGTCGTCGCCACGCTGATGATCCGGGTGGCGGGTCTGGGGCACGCGGGACTGGCGCTGTCGACCTCGGCGGTGGCCATCAGCGGTTTCGTGGCGCTGTTCTGGATTCTGCGCAACCGCATCGGCGGCATCCACGGGCGCGCGCTGGCCCGGAGCATGGGCAAGACGCTGCTGGCTTCGGCCGCGATGGCGGCGGTGGTGTGGCTGTCCTCAAGCGCGATTCAGGCCTGGCTGGGGGCGCGCAAGACGGGCTACCTGGCCGACGTGGCGGTGTCGATTCCCCTCGGTGCGGCAGTGTTCTTCCTGACCGGCCGGCTGCTGAGGATTGAGGAATTGGCGATGGCCGTGGGAGCGCTCGGCCGGTTCCACCCCTCGCGCGTGATAAAATCCATTGATTAGATGATTCCAGACCTAAGATTTGCCATCCACTTGCAGAGTCTGGACCAGCAGATCGCCGAACTTGAACGTGAGATCGCCGCCCTGCCCAAACACATCGCGGAGATCGAAAGACAACTCGACCAGCACATCCGGCGCTTGGAGGCGGATCGCGCGGCCCTTTCCGGAAACCAGAAGGAGCGAAAAAGGATCGAGGGCGAGGTCCAGATCCAGCAGCAGAAGATCTCGAAGCTCAGGGACCAGATGCTCGAGGCCAAGACCAACGAGCAGTACCGGGCCTTCCAGCACGAGATCGATTATTGCGAGCAGGAAGTCCGCAAGCACGAGGACCGGATTCTCGACTTGATGTCGGAATCCGAAGCCCTCGAGAAGAATGTCCGCGCCGCCGAAGCGGGACTGAAGACCGAGAAAGAACAGGTGGAACGGGAGAAGTCGGAGGCCCGCAAACGGGCCGGCGAAGGCCAGCGGCAGCTCGACGAGTGCCGCAGCGATCGCAGTCGCTCTGTTGCCGGCATGACGCCGGCGGTCTACCGGGCCTACGAGCGGATCCGCAAGAAACGTAACGGCGTGGCCGTGGCCGAGGTGGTCGACGGCTTGTGCCTGGCCTGCAACCTGGCCCTGCGGCCCCAGTTTTATCAGGATGTGAGAAAGAACGAACAGGTGCTCTACTGCGAAAGCTGCGGCCGGATCATGTACTTCAATCCGCCGGTGGTCGTGGACGAGGCCGCCACCCCTCCGACTGTGTTAAGTTGATGAATTCGACCCCGTTTCCCCCCTCTCTGCCGGCTCAGGCGGGAGACCGGAAGCCGACATCAGGAGTAACCTAAGTGAAAGCATACGAAAGCTCTGAGATCCGGAATGTGGCCCTGATCGGGCATGGCAACAGCGGCAAAACCTCCTTGGCCGCGGGCATGCTGTTCGCCGCCGGCGCCACCAACCGGCTGACGCGCGTCGACGAAGGCACCACGCTGACCGACTTCGACGAGGAAGAGATCCAGCGCAAGATCACCATCGCCACCGCCTGCGCCTATGTCGAGTGGAGAAAGAACAAGATCAATCTCCTCGACACCCCGGGCTTCAACATCTTCATCAACGACACGCGGGCGGCGATGGTGGCCGCCGACGCCGGCCTGCTGGTGGTGGACGGCGTGGCGGGCGTGGAAGTGCAAACCGAGAAGGTGTGGTCGTTCTGCGAGGAGTACAAGCTGCCCCGCGCTTTCCTG
>CAYOTD010000544.1:0-3987 GCA_964406685.1 uncultured Solibacteraceae bacterium
CTACCAGAAAGTGAAAGCCATTCCCGGCGTCCCGCCCCATCATGCCTGGGAGGCCGAAGAAGCGGCGAAGGAACTGGCACGATTGAAAGCCGGACTCCCCGCCCGCGACCCTGCGGCGACGCGAACCCGGCCGGCACCGCTGCCCAAGCCCGGCCGAACCGTGTTCGTCAGCCCACGCGGCAATGACGCAAATCCGGGCACGGCGGCGCGGCCGATTGCCACTCTGGCGCGCGCCGTCGAGGAGGTTCGCCGCATCCGGCGCGAGGGATCGCCCAAGGGCGGTATCCGGGTCGAATTTCGGGGCGGCGTCTATCTGCTGGCGCGCGGCGTCAAGATGGACGCGGACGCCTCCGGCACGAAGGAATCGCCGGTGGTGTTCACTGCCGCCTCCGGGCAAAGCGTGGTCTTTCGCGGCGGCGTGCGTATCAGCGGCTTCGAACGCGTGACCGACCCGGCGATCCTGGCTCGCCTTCCCCAGGAGGGCCGGGGACGCACGCTTCGTCTCGATCTGAAGACGCGCGGCATCGCGCAGTATGGCGCCTTGACCGCTCGCGGTTTTGGCGTGAAGGGACACGAGGTTTCGTCGCTGGAGCTGTTCTTCAACGGGAAGCCGATGACGCCGGCCCGGTGGCCCAACAACGGATTCGTCAGCACCGGCACCGTGCTCGACCGCGGCGAACTCAAGGCTGCCCGGCCCGGCCGGTTCGTCTTCGACTCCCCGCGCCTGGAGCGCTGGGCCCACGCGCGCGAAATGATGTTGTACGGCTACTGGTACTGGGATTGGGCCGACAACGCCGTCGCGGTGGCGCGTGTCGACCTCGCGGCGAAGGAGATCGAGATGCGGCCGGGCGCGTTCTACGGCGTCCGCGAGGGCCAGCGTTTCCGCGTGTTCAACCTGCTGGAGGAGATCGACGCTCCCGGCGAGTGGTATCTCGACCGCGAAGCCGGCGTGCTCTACTTCTATCCGCCTGAACATCCGAGCCGGGCGGTCATCGAGCTGTCGATGGTGGAGGAGCCGCTGCTGACCCTGGCCGGCGCCTCGCACGTCGTCCTTCAGGGGCTCACGTTCGAGCTGGGGCGAGGCGACGGACTGGTCATCGAGGGCGGCGAGTCCTGCCTGGTGGCGGGTTGCACGCTGCGGCGGTTTGGGGCGACCGGATTGACCATCAGAGGAGGCGCTAACCATGTCGTTCTATCCAGCGAGCTTCACACGCTGGGCCGGGGCGGATTCGAGGTGATCGGCGGCGATCGCGTGAAGTTGACGCCGGCCGGTCACGTCATCGAGAACTGCGCCGTGCACGACTTCGGGCGCATCGACCGGACCTACACACCCGCCTTCCAGGCGGAGGGCGTGGGGATCCGCATTGCCCACAACCGCGTTCACAGCGCACCCAGCAGCGCCTTCCGCATCGAGGGCAACGACCACCTGATCGAGTTCAACGAGGTCTACGACGTGGTGCGCGAATCCGACGACCAGGGCGCCGTGGACATCTTCCGCAACCCCACCTACCGGGGCAACGTCATCCGCTACAACCTCTGGCGAGACATCGGCGGTGACGCACGCGAGGCCGGCGTGAGGCCCACGGGCGAAGCCGGCATCCGCCTGGATGACGCCATCAGCGGGACGGTGGTTTACGGCAACGTCTTCCTGCGCGCCTCCGGCGGCGACTTCGGCGGAGTGCAGATTCACGCCGGCAAGGACAACTGGATCGAGAACAACCTCTTCGTGGATTGCCGGTTCGGCATCACCGTCTCGCCGTGGACCGAGAAGCGCTGGCGCGAATTCGTGGCATCGGACGAGGTCAAGGAGTTTCAGACGGCGGTCCGCAGCAACGAGCCGCCCTACAGCAGACGCTATCCCGAACTGGCCCGGCTGCTCGAGAATCCCTTCCGCAACCGGATCTGGCGCAACCTGGCGATCAACAGCACCGCGTTTCTCCACGTCCGCGGCCGCGAGGCGAGGCAGGACGAGTTGGACAACTACGTGACCCGGACCGATCCCGGCTTTCTCGACCGCACTGGCGGCGGACTGGCGTGGAAGGCGGAAGCGATGGGACCACGGCTTTCCAGCTTCCGCCCAATCCCCATCAGCGAGATCGGCCTGTATTTCGACCAATGGCGGCCACGGCCGGCCCCACGGCGAAGGAAGTAGTCACTTCCGCACCAGAAAGACCGCCACTTCGGCCAGCAAGTTGGGGGAGACGGTGACTTCGCGGTTTCCAGCGAGGAAAATGCGACGCTCGATGGCCCAGTTCTCTCGCCGTGCCAGCTCTTCGAAATCGAGCACGGTCAGGAAGTGGATGTTGGGTGATTCGTACCACAGGTGCGGAAACAGTTTCGTCTTGGGCGCGCGGCCGCTCATCAGGTGCGCCACGCGCACGCGCCAATGGCCGAAGTTCGGAAAGGCGACAATGGCCCGTCGTCCCACGCGCAGGATGTCGGAGAGCACCTTCAGCGGCTGACGCGTCTCCTGGAGCGTCTGGCTGAGGATCACGTAGTCAAACGCCTGGTCGGGATAACCAGCCAGTCCCTGGTCGATGTCGCCCTGGTAGACTGATACGCCGCGCGCGATCGCGCGCTGCACGCGGGCGCTCGAGATCTCGATGCCGCGCCCTTCCACTTTCTTGTTGTCGGCCAGCCACGCCAGCAGTTCGCCGTCGCCGCAGCCCAGGTCGAGCACCTTGGTGCCGTCCTCGATCAGTTCGCTGATGATGGCGTAGTCGCTTCGACCGAGCAGTTCGCGCACAAAGCCGCGGCGCACCTTTTCCGACGTCACCGAACGTTCTCCTCGCGGGCGACGCGCGCCAGGAACCCGCGCACCAGTTCCGTCTGCTCGCCAATATCCACCAGAAACGCGTCGTGGCCGTAGTTGGAATTCAACTCGCAATAGGCGACGTCCTTGTTGCTGCGCCGCAGCGCGTTCACGATCTCCTGCGACTGGTAGCTGGGATAGAGCCAATCGGAAGTGAAGCTGATCACCAGGAAGCGCGCCGTGGCGCGTTCCAGTGCCTGGGCGAGAGAGCCGTAGCCATTGGCCAGGTCGAAATAGTCCATGGCCTTGGTGATGTAGAGATACGAGTTGGCGTCAAAGCGGCCCACGAACTGCGAGCCGCGGTAGCGCAGATAGCTCTCCACCTCGAACTCAGCCTCGAAGTCGAACCCGAACGCATCGCGGTTGCGCAGGCGGCGGCCGAACTTCTCGCGCATCGAGTCGTCCGACATGTAGGTGATGTGGCCGACCATGCGCGCCACCGCGAGGCCACGCGCCGGCGGAGGGCCGCTGTAATAGTCGCCGCCGGCCCAGTCCGGATCGGCCATCACCGCCTGCCGGCCGACCTCGTCGAAGGCGATCTGCTGCGCGCTGTGCCGCGCCGTGGTGGCGATGGGAATCGCCGAAGCGGTCATCTCCGGGTGCGCCACCGCCCACTCCAGAGCCTGCATCCCGCCCATCGAGCCGCCCGCTACCGACAACAGGCGCCGGATTCCCAGGTGCTCCACCAGCATTCTCTGAACCCGCACCATGTCGCCGATGGTGATAATGGGAAACGACATGGCGTATGGCTTGCCGGTGGCAGGATTGACGGAAGACGGTCCGGTGGTGCCGCGGCAGCCGCCCAGCACATTCGAACAAATGACGCAGTAGCGGTTCGTGTCGAACGCCTTGCCCGGGCCGATCATGTTGTCCCACCAGCCCGGCTTGCCGGATTCCGGACTGATGCCGGCGGCGTGCGCGTCGCCCGAGAAAGCGTGCAGCGCCAGGATCGCGTTCGACTTGGCCGCGTTCAACTCGCCGTAAGTCTGATAGGCAACGTCCACCGGCGCCAGGGTTGCGCCGCCATCCAATGAAATCGAGTCAAAGCGAGCGAATCTGGATTCCGCAATCATCGCGTGCAGGAGCTTGTCTCTGATGATAGCAGAGGCCGCGCGAGCCGCTGTATGATGAGTCGGTCATGCCAACCACGCGCCGCAGTTTCCTTCAGACAGCCA
>CAYOTD010000545.1:0-3987 GCA_964406685.1 uncultured Solibacteraceae bacterium
CCGTATGCCGCCGCCGCTCCGGCGCCGGGCGGATCGCCGATGCCGCCGAACATGCACTGGGCCCTGGTGCTTGTGCTGGCGTGGATCACCGGCGGGATCTTCGGCCTGATCTGGTTCTTCAACCAGGCCGGCTACGTCAAGAAGATCGATCCTGCGAGCCGCGCCCGCAAGTTCCTGGTGCTGTACCTGCTGTGCATTGTGGCCGTCATCGCCGCCGTGATCCTGTCGGCGGCCGGCGCCGCCATGATGGAATCGGCTTCTCTGGCGATGGTGGGCAGCGTGGTGAGCTTGCTGGGCTCCATCGCAGCGATGGTCTTTGCGCTGGCGGCCGTCTTCGGCATGCGGCGGTCGCTGATCGACTACTTCAACACCGTCGAGCCGATCGGCCTGCGGCTGAGCGGCGTGATGACGTTCTTCTTCAACATGCTGTACTTCCAGTACCACATGTCGCGCATCGCGGAGTGGAAGCAGACCGGCACACTGCGGTAAATTCAGCGGAATGACCCCGCTGTGCACGCTCGACGAGTATGAGCGCGATTACGCCGGCCGCCACCTGTTGCACGGCGTCCTGAAACACTGGGCCCCCGTCAAGCCGGAGGCCATCGCCCTCATCGATCATGACCGCAAGCGCGCCATCGACTGGACCACGTTCGACCGCGCCTCGACGGCCCTGGCCAGCGGTCTGCTGCGGATGGGATTCCGCAAGGGTGATTTTCTGGCCACCTCGCTGCCGCTGGCGGTGGAGCACATCTTTCTGGAATACGCCTGTTTCAAGACCGGCGTGATCCACGCCCCGCTGGACCTGCGGCTGAAGCCGGCCGAAGTGCTGCGCGCCCTGGGGCAGATCCGCGCGCGGGGCTTCGCCTTCCTGGGCGCGACGGCGATGGCGGATTTCCGCGAGCTGGGCCGCGCGGTGCGGGCCCACTGCCCTTTTGTCGAGCACCTGATCCAGTTTTCCCCGGCCGAGGAGACTATCGAGGGCGCGGTTCCGTTCGCGTCGGTGGCGGCGGCGCCCGTGCCCCTGCCCGAGGTCGGCGAGCACGATGGCGCGCAGGTGATCTTCACCACCGGCTCCACCGGCGCGCCCAAGCCGGCGCTGCTGTCGCACCGCGGCATCACGGCGCAGAATCTGGCGCTTGGGCTGGCGTTCGATTTCAACGAGAGGTCGCGCGTGCTGGTGAACCTGCCGCCTTCGCACGTCGGCGGCCAGGGCGAGCTGCTCATGACCACGCTGTTCCACGGCGGCACGGCGGTGATCCTCGAGGTGTTCGACGCCGCGCGCTCGCTGGCGGCCATCGCCGCGCACCGCGTGACGCTGCTGGGCCAGATCCCCGCCATGTTCCACATGGAGTGGCGGCTTTCGGATTTCGCGCGCGCCGACCTGAGCAGTCTGGCAACCGTCGCCTATGGCGGACAGCAGGTGCCGCTGCCGTTCCTGGAGCGGCTGCGGGCCATGGCGCCCAGGGTGGTCACCGGGCTGGGCCTGACCGAGACGTCGGGCTTCTGCACCTACACGCCGTTTGGCTGGACGCCGGAACAGATCGCCGGCAGCCTCGGCTACGCCGCGCCGCTGTATCCGATGACGGTGCGGGCGGCGATGCGCGAAGATGGGACCGCCGGCGAGGCGTTGCCCGATGGCGAGATCGGCCAGGTCTGTTTCCGCGGCCCGCAGACCTTTCTGGGTTACGTGAACGATCCGGAAGCCACCGCCCGCACGCTTTCCACGGACGGCTATCTCTACACCGGAGACCTGGGTTTTCTGGACGCCAACGGCCTGCACTTCGCCGGGCGTGCCAAGTGGGTCATCAAGGCGGCCGGTTACCAGGTGTTCCCCGGAGACGTGGAAAGCGCGCTGTGCGGACTTCAGACCAAGGTGGCCGCCTGCGGCGTGGTGGGCGCGCCGCACGCGGTGCGCCTGGAGGCCATCGTGGCCTTCGTGGAGAAGAGGGCGGGGGTGGAGTTAACCGTGGCGGAGTTGAAACGGCAGGCGCGCGGGATGGCGTCGTTCATGCGCCCGCTGCACTACGTGGTGCTCGAGCCCGGCCAGATGCCGCTGAACCGCGCCGCCAAGATCGATTACGTGCGTCTGTCGGAGATGGCGCTGGAAGAGGTCGCGCGCCTGCGCGCCGCGCGCCGCTGGGACCGGTAAGGAAAATGGGAAATTGGTTACTGTCCCCATTTTCCCCTAGAATGTGGGGGTGGTTCTTGGCTTCAGGGAAGCGCGCGCCTGTGTTGTTGAGAAGGTGCGCGCGGCGGCGGTCCGCGGTCAGATCGAGCGAGTCGCGTTAGCGGAAGCCAGTGGCCGCGTGCTGGCCGAAGATGTGCTCGCCGACCGGGACTATCCGCCTCTGGACCGCTCGTTGCGCGACGGCTTCGCGGTGCGCGCGGCCGACCTGCCGGGCGAGCTGAGAATCGTCGGAGAGATTCGCGCGGGACAACATGAGGCGCTGAGCGTGGGCGCGGGTGAAGCGGTCGAGATCATGACCGGCGCTCCCGTGCCCGCCGGGGCCGATGCCGTACTCATGGTGGAAGACGCCGAGTGCGCGGACGGACGGGTGCGCACCAGGAGGCGCGTGGTTTCCGGCGAGTTCGTCAATCCGCGCGGCGCGGAAGCGCGCGCCGGGCAGAACCTGGTGGCGGCGGGAACGCGCCTCGACTTCGCCCACGTGAATCTGCTGGCGGTGACGGGGCGGACCGAGGCGCCGGTGTTCCGCCGGCCGCGCGTGGCCATCCTGGCCACGGGCGATGAGATCGTCGAAGCGCACCGGGCGCCGCTTCCGCACCAGATCCGCAACTCCAACGCGCACTCCCTCGCCGTTCAGGTGCGGGGGGCGGGCGGAGTGGCGGAGATTCTGCCGGTGGCGGGGGATTCGCTGGACGGGCTGCGGCCGTTGTTGGAGCGCGGGCTGGCCGCGGATCTGTTGCTGCTGTCGGGCGGCGTCTCGGCGGGCAAGTACGACCTGGTGGAGCCCGCCCTGGAGGGGTTCGGCGCGGAGTTCTATTTCGACCGCGTGAAGATCCAGCCCGGCCAGCCGCTGGTGTTCGGCCGCGCGCGCGGTACGTTCTTCTTCGGGCTGCCGGGGAATCCCGCTTCCACCATGGTCACTTTCGAAGTCTTTGCGCGGGCGGCGGTGGAGATTCTGGGCGGCGAGCCGTCACCCCGGCTCGACATGCCGTTCGCGCGGCTCACCTGCGATTTCCGCCACAAGGCGGGACTGACGCGGTTCCTGCCGGCCGTGCTCGGCGCCGATGGAGCCGAAGTGACGCCGCTCGGCTGGCAGGGATCGAGCGACGTGCCGGCGGTGGCGCGCGCCAATGCATTCCTTGTCGCCGAAGAAGACCGCGAGGAGTGGCGCGCCGGGGACTGGATTCGAATCCTGATCAGGCGATGAAGAGACTCTCGCACTACGACGAGGCCGGCCGTCCGCGCATGGTGGACGTGTCCGGGAAGCCGGACACCGCGCGTTCGGCGCGCGCCCACGCGTTCGTGCGCATGCGGCCCGCGGCGCTCCGGGCGCTGCCGGAGAATCCCAAGGGCAATCCGCTGGAGATCGCGCGGGTGGCGGGCATCCAGGCGGCCAAGCGGACCTGGGAACTGATTCCGCTGTGCCACCCGCTGATGCTGACCGCTGTCGACGTGGAGGCGCGGGTGGAGGCGCGCGGCGTGCGCATCCGTTCGACGGCAAAGACCAACGGGCCCACGGGCGTCGAGATGGAGGCGCTCACGGCGGCCGCGGTGGCCGCGTTGACGGTTTACGATATGACGAAGGCGCTCGACAAGTCGATCGAGATCCAGGATCTGTGGCTGGAAGAGAAGACGGGCGGGAAGAGCGGCGCATACCGCCGCGGAGGGAAACGGAGACGATCATGATACGCGCGGCGGTGCTCACCATCAGCGATTCGGTGCACGCGGGGACGCGCGAGGACCTCTCCGGCCCGGCGGTGGCCGAGCGCCTGGGCCAGCTCGGCTGGACGGTCGCCGCCATG
>CAYOTD010000546.1:0-3986 GCA_964406685.1 uncultured Solibacteraceae bacterium
CTGGATGGTGGACAGGATGGAGGCGTAGGTGGAGGGGCGGCCGACGCCATCGGATTCGAGTTCCTTGACCAGGGTGGCTTCGGTGTAGCGCGGCGGCGGCTCGGTGAAATGCTGCTCGGGCTGGATGGAGCGGAACTTCAGGGGCTCGCCCTGTTCCACGGCGGGGAGCTTGTGCTTGAGCTCCTCGTCGTCGGCGTCGGGCTGATCCTTGCCCTCCTGATAGACGGCCAGGAAGCCGTCGAACTTGGGCACCGAACCGGTGGCGCGAAACAGGTAGCGCACGCCATCCTTCCCCTGCGCGGCGACGTCGATGGTGGTCTGATCGAAGACGGCCGGGGTCATCTGGCTGGCGACGAAACGCATCCAGATGAGGCGGTAGAGCTTGAGCTCGTCCTCGGCGAGGTGCTTGGCGACGGATTCCGGAGTGTGCAGCACGGAGGTCGGCCGGATCGCCTCGTGGGCATCCTGGGCGTCCTTCTTACTGCGGTAGAAGTTGGGCGATTCGGGCAGATAGGGCTGGCCGAATCGCTCGGTGATCAGGCCGCGGACCTCGGTGAGCGCCTCGGCGGCCACGCGGGTGGAATCCGTGCGCATGTAGGTGATCAGGCCGACCAGGCCTTCCTTGCCGATGTCGACGCCCTCGTAGAGGCGCTGCGCCAGCATCATGGTGCGCTTGACGGAGAAGCGCAGCTTGCGGGCGGCGTCCTGCTGCAAGGTCGAGGTGATAAACGGCGGCACCGGGTAGCGGCGCTTCTCGCGCGTGGCGACCGACTCGACGGCGTAAGGGGCGCCTTCGACCTGAGCGACGATGTAGCCGGCCGCGGCCTGGTCCGGGATTTCGGCGGGGTCCTCGCCGCGGCGGATGAGGCGCGCCACCAGTTGGGGCGGCTTCGTCGCGCCGAGGTGGACGTCGATGGTCCAGTACTCGCGCTTCTGGAAGGCGCGGATCTCGCGCTCGCGGTCGACGATGAGGCGCAGGGCGACGGTCTGCACGCGGCCGGCGGAGAGGCCGCGCCGCACCTTGTCCCACAGCAGGGGAGAGATCTTGTAGCCGACCAGCCGGTCCAGGACGCGGCGGGCCTGCTGGGCGTCCACCAGCCGGGCGTCGACCTGGCCGGGTTTCTCGAACGCCTTGCGGATGGCGTTGGCCGTGATCTCGTTGAACATGACGCGGAAGATCTTCGGGCCGGCGTTTTTCTTACCCTCGAGCTCCTCCTGGAGGTGGTAGCAGATGGCTTCGCCTTCGCGGTCCGGGTCGGCCGCCAGGTAGACGGCGTCGGCGGTCTTGGCTGCCTGCTTTAACTCCTGGATCAGCTTCCGTTTGCCCTCGATGATCTCGTAGTGGGGACGGAAGTCGCGTTCGACGTCCACCGCGAGATCCTTCTTCGGCAGATCCTTCACGTGGCCGAGGGAGGCCTTCACCTGGAAGTTCTTGCCCAGGTACTTTCCGATTGTTTTCGCCTTCGCCGGCGACTCGACGATGACGAGCGATTTTGCCATGGCTGTCTGTTTGCTTACTTCGGGAGGCTACCTCCCCAACCCGCGATCACGCTTCCGCGCTCCCGGGCCGGAGCGGAGTGTCCTTACCACACCTTAACAAAGTTCCGGCCGGGAAGTTGCTTTGCCAGTCCCAGAAGCTCCAGCTCGAACAGCGTGGCAATGATTTCGGAGGAGGAGCAGTTCTCCACCCGTTCGAGGAGTTGGTCGATGTGGAGCGGGGTCTCGACGGTGAGCACTTCCAACAACTTGCGGGCCACATCGGTCATCGGGCCGAGGGGAAACTCCTGCTGCTCGGGCGTGTTCTCGGGGGTGTCGCCCAACCGGCGGCGGGTTTCGTCGGCCAGGCGCCGGCGATCCTCGGGGGACAGCTCCTCGATCACGTCGTTGAACTCCTGCACGAGCTTGGCACCCTGTTTTATCAACAGGTTAGGTCCCCAACTCATCTTCGAGAGGATGCTGCCGGGGATGGCAAAAACCTCGCGTCCCTGGTCGAGGGCGAGGCGGGCGGTGATGGCGCTGCCGCTGTACTGTGCCCCTTCCACCACCAGCACCCCCAGGCTCATGCCGCTGACGATGCGGTTGCGGATGGGGAAGTTCTGCGGGTAGGTGGGGGTGGCCATGGGGAACTCGGAGACCACCAGCCCCTTTTCGGCGATCTCCTCGGCCAGCTTGCGGTTCTCCGAGGGGTAGACGACGTCCACGCCGCAGCCGAATACGGCCACCGTGCCGGCGCCGGCCTCGATGGCGCCGCGGTGGGCCGCCGTGTCGATGCCGCGCGCCATGCCGCTGGCAATGGTCAGGCCGGCGCGGCCCAGGTCGGTGGCCATGCGCGCGGCGACCGCCGCGCCGTAGGGCGTGGGATGGCGCGTGCCGACGATGGCGATGGTCAGGGTATTCAACAGCTCCGTCCGGCCGCGGGCGAACAGAACCACGGGGGGGTCGAAGATCTCACGCAGGGGTTGCGGGTAGTGGGGGTCGGTGATGGGAATGATCTCCGCTCCGCAGGCCAGGGCCTTTTCCTGCTGGAGGACGGCGTCCTCGAAGGCGCAGCCGCTGGCGATGCTGCGCGCCACCGCCGGCAGGAGCCCGGCCGCTTCGAGCTCGGAGGCCGAGGCGCGGAAGATGGCCTGCGGGGTCCGGAAGCGTTCGATCAGTTGTCCGGCGCGGCGCGCGCCCAGGCTGGGCACCATCCGCAGCGCCAGCCAGTGCAGTTCCTCTTCCCGGGTGATGGTGGTCGTCGCCAGCAGCATAGGCCCTCATTTGGATGGGTGTAGCGGGCGGCAAGGGATTCTCAACCGGATCGCAGCGGGTGTATACTTCCCACCATCGAAGGGAGGCCCTCATGTTCTGTGGGATGTGCGGGTTCCAGAATCCGCCGGGAGCGGGCTTCTGCGGGAGTTGTGGCGCGCGGCTGGGCGCGGAGACGTACTACCCGCCGCCGCCCCCGCCAGTGGTTGTGCCGCCCCCGCCGCCTGCGGCCGCCGGGCCGGCGCTGGCGCGGCTGGGGGACCGCTTCCTGGCGGTGGTGTTGGACAGCGTGATTCTGGCGGCGATCTTCGCCGTGGCCGGGATGTGGGTGGCCCGGCGGCTGGGCGGGGCGACCGAGAGCGGCTTCTCGCTCCAGGGCAAGCCGGCGCTCATGGCGATGGGAGTGACGCTCGCCGCCGGGTTTGTGTACCTGTGGCTGACCGAGGCGGTCTTCGGCGCGACCCTGGGGAAGGCGCTGATGGGGATCCGGGTGCGGCGCAAGGATGGCGGCGCGTGCGGGGTGGGGCCCGCGCTGGTGCGGAATCTGCTGCGGGTTATCGATGGCTTGGGTGTGTACCTGGTGGGGTTCGTGACGGCGCTGGCGTCGAAGTCGCGGCAGCGGCTGGGCGACATGGCGGCGGGGACCGTGGTGGTGGAGGGCGGAATCGCCGGGGGCGCGCGGGTGGCGTTGGCCGTGCTGTGGGTGGTCCTGATCGGCGCGGGCGTGACGGGCGCGTACCTGCTGCACCGGGGTGTACCGGTGGACACGGCCTCGAATCCCCCGGGGGTGAGCCTGAGATCCACCGGCAGGCTGAGGGTTGCCAATTTCGGTTTTCGCCAGAGTAAGGATGGCCCGCCGCGCCCGGACGGCCCGTACAAGAGCGGGGAGACGCTGTTCGCCAGTTATGACACGGTGTCCTTCTCGACCGGCGACGAGGGCCGGCCGAGGCTGGCGTTCGAGGTCGCCGCCTACGATCCCAACGGGCTGGCGATTCACGAGCCGTGGAAGGGCGAGTTCTCCGGGCGGCTGGAGCGGGGCGCGCCGGTGGACGGCAACTTCAAGCTCGACATGCCGGAATACGTGACCGCGGGGATGTGCAAGCTGGTGGTGAAGGTGCGGGACGAGATCAGCAAGGAGGAAGCCGAACTGACGGCTCCGTTCCGCGTGGAGGCGGAGACGATTCCGCCGGCGGCGGGCCTGGAGGTCCGCGGCTTCCAGCTTTCCCTGTCGCGCGATG
>CAYOTD010000547.1:0-1410 GCA_964406685.1 uncultured Solibacteraceae bacterium
GGCCTGAAACGCTGCAGCTGGACGGGCCTCACGCGGCCTGTTCGCCGCCGCACACTTCCGGGTTGAGGAGCGTCGTCGGACGCTCTCCCCTCAGGGCCTGTGCGATGGTCCGCGCCGCGCGGCGCCGCAGCTCCGGCTCCGCCTCTTCCGAGTACCACGCGGCGTGCGGCGTGAGCAGCACGCGCGGCAGGCTCCGGAGCGGGTGATCCATCGGCAAGGGCTCGGGATCGGTCACGTCCAGCGCTGCCCCGCCGATCCACCCTTCCCGGATGGCCCGTACCAGGTCATCCGTCTTGATGATGCCTCCCCGCGCGGTATTCACGATCAGCGCCGCCGGCTTCATCATGCGCAGCGTCCGTTCGCAGATTATGCCGTGGGTCTCCGCATTCAAGAGCGAGTGAATTGTCACGATGTCGGAGGCGCGGAGCAGAGTCTCCAGGCCGACCGATTCCACGCCGCAGGCCGCAAACGCGGCGGGTGAGATGTGCGGGTCGAAGCCGAGGAGTTTCAGGCCGAACCCCCGGGCCCGCAGGGCCAGGGCCTGTCCCATCCGCCCCATGCCGAATATCCCCAGGGTCTTCCCCTCCAGGCGATGGACCGGCTTGATCGGCCGCCCCCACCCTTCCGCACGGACCTGCCTATCAAGCTCCACGATCCGCCGCCACCAGGTCAGGAGCAGCGCCATGGTGTGCTCGGTCAGGTCGCTGATGCAGTAGTCCGGCACATTGGCGACCATGACTTTCCGCTCGGTTGCCGCCGGCACGTCCAGAGAATCGTATCCCACGCCGGTGCGCACGACGATCTTGAGCTTCGGCATGCCCGCCAGGGCCACCTTGCCGATCCTCGCGTACGTCACCAAGAGCGCATCCGCCTCCCGGCACGCCGCCGCGACGTCTTCCTCGGTCGTCACGTTCAGGGGGCGAAGGGTGGCTCCGACGGCGTCCAGTTCGGCCTGCTCGTGGCTGAAATCCGTGTGATGGGGATCGGTGTGGATGACGAGAAAACCCATGCGGCACCTCCGGTGGAGGACGGCGTTCGCCCTTCCGTCCTCTGAGAAGTAGCGTCTGCTGCCAGGAACAGGTGCGGGCCGGGCGAACCCCACGCCTCGGTCCGGGGCACGACGACCGGTCGATCGACAACGACTGGCGAATGCGCGCGGGGGTGCTGCAGGCGGGCGACGAGTCCTTGCGACGCGAGCCCGATTAGGCGCGGGCCGGCTCGGGTCCGCTCCGCGGCAAGTCCAGAATGATGCGCCCCAGCTCGGGGATGGGGATGCGGCCCTTCATGCCGATGATCTCGATCCCGACGAGGCGGCCGCCAGCGTCGACGTCGACCAGCATCCCGTCTTCGACCTTCCGGGTACGGGCGGCGCTCGCGTCCTGGAACTTGATGTACAAGGCGTCCGCCTTC
>CAYOTD010000547.1:1420-3984 GCA_964406685.1 uncultured Solibacteraceae bacterium
GTGAACACGACCTCCAGCGTGCGCGCATCCGTCCGCTTGCGCGCGAGCCAACACTTCTCCAGACAGGGCCCCAGGTGGTCGGGCGCGTCAATGGCGGCCTGGACCTGCGCCTCGCCAATGCCGCGATCCAGCATGCGCGCCAGGGCGTTGTTGGTGAATTCGACCTTCATGCAGCCTCATCCCGGCCGTGCTCGCCTTCGGGCAACCGGCACCGCCGCGATTCTAGCACACCTTACAGCGGGAATGACAGCGGCGGCGTCTTCCCGGCGCCAGAGGCGCAGAACACCGCCTTTGCAGACGTCGCTTAGCGTGTTATAAGATTTTCCGGCCGGTCTACGAGCGACTCCAGGAAGCGCGACCAGACGTCGAAGTAGGCGGCGCCCCCGATGACATACGTATTGTTATGCTCGGCGCCGCGGATGACGTAGAGCTGCTTCGGCTCGTTGGCCGCGGCGTAGAGCCGCTTAGCCTGCTCCAGAGGAACCACCTCATCCCGGTCGCCGTGCAGGATCAGGAGTGGCACCCGGATCTCCGGAATCTTGCGGAGCGACTCGTACTTGGTCCGCAGGAACCACAGGGGCACAAAGGGGTAGTGCACGCGGGCAACATCCTTGAGCGTGGTGAACGCAGTCTCCAGGATGAGGCCCGCCGGGGGGTGCGCGCGCGCGAGCTCGACGGCGACGGCGGCCCCGAGAGAGCGACCGAAGTAGACGAGGCGAGTCCGCGCGACGTCCGGCCGCGCACGAAGGTACGCCAGGGCGGCCTCGCCGTCCCGGTAGGTGGCTTCTTCGGATAAGTCGGATCGGCTGCCCTGGCTCTGCCCGTAGCCGCGGTAGTCGAAGATGAAGACGTTGGCTCCGAGCACGCGATGGAGGAAGCCGATGTTGTGGACCCGGTCGCCAATGTTGCCTGCGTTGCCGTGAAACCAGACCAGCGTCACGCGCGCTTGTGGGGCGGGGACCAGCCAGCCGTGCAGCATGACGCCGTCGCTGGCAGGGAAGCGCGCGTCCTCATAGGCAAGGCCCTCGGCCCGCGGCGTAGCCCCAAACGGGCGGTCGGGAAAATAGAGCGCGAACTTCTCCAACCCCAGGATCATGACGGCCCCCAGGATCCCCGCCAGGCACACGGCCACGAGCAGGGGCACGCGCCAGAGCATCGTCCGAAACGGCGGAATCATGCGTCCTGCCAGCATGCCAGAGGCGGGGCCGAACGGCAAGAGACAAGCGCATGATCATTCCCAAGAGCGAATAACCGCCCATGTTCCGACATCACGACAATACACCGCCGCCATGCCGTATGGCCTTCGCGCACCTGGTGCGCCAGCCTGAAACGGCCATCGACCTCGCCGAGGCGACGCTGCTCATCGCCAAGGAAGAATACCCGGATCTGGACCCGGCTGCGTACTTGGCGCGTTTGGACGACATGGCCGCGGACGTCCGGAGGCGTGCGGGGCCCGTCGAGGATCCCCCTGGTCTGGTCGCCGCACTGAGCGAGCACTTGTTCCGGCGCCTCGGCTTCCGGGGGAACGCGGACAATTACTACGATCCGAAAAACAGCTTCCTGAACGAGGTGCTGGACCGGCGCCTGGGCATTCCCATCACGCTCTCCGCCGTGTACATGGAGGTGGCGCGCCGGATCGGACTCCGCCTCGACGGGGTGGGAATGCCTGGCCATTTCCTGGTCAAGTACGCGGGCCCCTGCGAGGAGATCGTCATCGATCCGTTCGGCGGCGGCCGGATCGTGTCGCCGGCCGACTGCCAGCACATCCTGGATCACGTCTTCGACGGCAAGCGCCGCTTCGAGCCCGGCATGCTCGCCGCCGTCGGCACCCGGCAGATCCTGACTCGAATGCTCGCCAACCTCAAGACCATCTACTTCAACCAAGAGCAGTACGAGAAGGCGCTGTCCGTGGTCGAACGCCTCGTCATCCTGCATCCGCAGAGTGCGTGCGAGATCCGGGACCGCGGGCTGCTATTGTGCCAGCTCCGGCGCTACGGCGACGCCATTGCGGATCTGGAGCGTTATCTGCGGCTGGCCGCGGAGGCAAACGATGCGGAGACCATTCGCGAGCACCTGCGCATCCTGCGCCAGCGTGCGGCGGCGTTGAATTGACCGGGTCCGACCGCCTGGTCGCGCCTCCGGCGTCGGCCGGCTCGCCAATCGAACGCGCACCGCGCTTGAAACTGCGGCGCGCTCGCGCTACTGTGTTCGCACGAGCAGTCGCGGCGGCGCGCGTGCGGCTGTGATGCACGGCGTCAGATGACCACTGGGGGCAGCGGTGCGGATCTATACCAAAACCGGCGACAGCGGGGAAACGGCGCTCCTCGGCGGGCAACGCGTCCGCAAGAGCGCGCTGCGGGTCGAAGCCTACGGCGAGCTTGACGAGCTGAACGCCTGTCTGGGCCTCGCCGTGGCCGCCCAGGCCGATGCCCCCACGGCGAACCTTCTCATCGAGATTCAGCGGCACCTCTTCGCCCTGAGTGCGCGGGTCGCCGACGCCCGCGACGCGGGTGAGGCGCCCCCGGCGAAGACGGCCTTCCCGGAAGCCCACGTCGCGCTGCTGG
>CAYOTD010000548.1:0-3984 GCA_964406685.1 uncultured Solibacteraceae bacterium
TCCACCAGGATGTGGATCGGCGGCACGGCGCGGATCGCCAGCGTCTGGAGCACGCTGTGGCCGTAGATGGCCCGATACAGCCGCAGTCTCAGATCGTCGTCATTGGGCGACAGCGGCAGAACCTCGATCTGGTTCACCACGTTCTCCACCCCTTCGATCGTCTTGACGACGTTCTCGGCGTCGCTCTTCAGCGTGGGACGGCTCACCTTGCCCATCAGCGTTACGGAGTACCCCTCCACGCGAAAGGCGAAGTGATCGAACAGGCTGTAGAAGGGCAGCGTAACCAGCGCGCGCCGCACTTCCCTCTCCAGCCGCTTTTCGCCCGCCTCGCCAGCGTGGGCGGCGGCAAACCCCAGTTGAGCGGCCAGCAGCGTAACGCTCAGAAGCGTTCCGGTTCTCATACGGTTGGTCATCGGTTGTGTTCTCCTGTCACCCGTTGAGATGCGCGCCCAGAGCATTCGTTTCCTGGGACTTTTGGAACCGAGAGATCGGTTTTACCGATGTTTTGCCGGACGGGGGCAGGCGGCGGTCAGGCTTCCTCCGGGTGGGAGAACAGCTTGCCGCGCGCTGCTTCGGTGATCCGCACCACCGCCGGGTGTTTCAGCTTTCGCTCCACCGAGATGGCGTAGAACCGCTCGGTCACCGAGTCCGCGTGGCCGACGACGGCGGCCTTGTGGTGCTCGCGGACCTCGCGTTCAATGGCGCCGGGAGCCGGGAAGATGCCGGCGCCGGCCTGGCCGAAGGTCTTCATCAGCGCGCTGTCCTTGAACTCGCCCATCACGTTGGGCCGGATGCCGCGGGCGTCGAACCATTGCTCCAGCGAGCGCCTCAGGCTGGATCCCTCGGCCGGCAGCAGGAACGGCGCTCCGTCGAGAGACCGGGGGAAGCCCTTGCGGTAGGCGGCGGCCATGGCGGGGGCGGCGAACAGGGTCACGCCACAGCTTCCCAGCAGGTGGTTGAACGCCTTCACCCGGAGCGCCGGGGGCAGCGGGGCATCGGAGAGGACGACGTCGAGCCGGTGTTCGGCCAACTCCGCCATCAGCCGCTCGGGCGTGTCCTCGTGGCAGACCAGCCGCACCGGCTCGGGACCGGAGAGCGCCGGCTGGAGCACGCGGTAGGCGATCAGTTTCGGCACCAGGTCCGAGACGCCGGCCAGCAGGCGCAGCGGCCGTCCCCGCGGCCGTCCCTTCAGCACGTCCTGCAACTCGCGCCCCAGACCGAAGATCTCCTCGGCGTAGCGGTAGACGACCTGGCCGATCTCGGTCAGCGCCAGCCCCCGGCCCGCGCGGGTGAACAGCTTCTCTCCCAGGGTCTCCTCCAGCAGCCGCAACTGGCCGCTGATGGTGGGTTGGGCCAAGCGCAGCCGCTCGCACGCGTTGGCGATGCTGCCCTCTTTGGCGACCGCCCAGAAGTACAGCAGGTGATGGTAGTTCAGCCAGTCCATACCGTCACTGTACATCCGAACCGGCGGCGGTCCCGGATGATAAGCTGGAATTGAAGTGGCTGCGCGGGACCGGATCGTAGTGGGCTTTGTGGTTCTCACGCTGCTGCCGCCGCTGAGCGCTTCGGAGGCCGACGCGCTTGCCATTTCGGCGCTGATCCGGGCCCGCCACACGCCCTTCGGCGCCATCCTGGATCCGTACTTCACCACCTCGACCAGCGAAGAGATCGCCGGCTACACGCGCTGCGGGGACTCCGCTCTGTGGACCGGCGCGTGGCTCGCCGCCGAAGCCTTCCGCTTCAAAGTCACGCAATCCGGCGACGCCCTGAACAACGTCCACACGGCTCTCGACGCGTTGCAGGGGCTGGCCGACGTCACCGGCGACAACCGCCTGGCGCGCTGCATGGCGCCGCTGGAGTGGGCCCACACCGCCGGCATGGCGCAGGAGGAGTCCAGCCACGGCATCCTGGCCAACGGTCCCTGGATGTGGGTGGGCGACACTTCGCGCGACCAGGTGATCGGCGTCTTCTTCGGGCTCGGCGCGGCTTTTGATCTGGTGGACGACGCCGCGGTCAGGCAGCAGATAAGCGACCTCGCCACGCGGCTGATCGGCTACATCTCGCGGCACAACTGGTCGCCCGACGACAGCATCGCCAGGACGTTCCGCCTGCGGCCGGAAGCGCTGCAAATGCTGCTCGAGGTCGCCCGGCACGTGAATCCGTCGAACGACGTTTCGGGGCCGATCCTAGACCTGCCGATGTCGTCCGCGGTGCTGGTGGACGTGCAGAGTAACGGGTCGTACTTCAAGTTCAACCTCGACTGCATGAGCTTCTACCACCTGGTGCGGCTCCAGAACGGCGGCCACCTGGACACCTACCGAATCGTGCGCCGGCACACCTCCTCGCACCAGAACGCCTTCTTCAACATGATCGACCACGCCTTGCAGGGCGCCGACGCCACGCGCGACGCCGAGACCCGCACCCTGCTCGACCAGTGGCTGGAACGGCCGCGCCGCGACATCTACGTCGATCTCTCCCGCTCCGTGGCCGTCTGCGGCGAGGAAGCGTGCCGGCCCGTGCCGGTTCCCCTGCGCCCGCCCACCGACTTCCTCTGGCAGCGCAACCCCTTCCAGCTTGCCGGCGGGACCGGACGGATCGAAACCCCCGGCATCGACTACATCCTGCCCTACTGGATGGCGCGCTACTACGGCGTGATCCCCGGCGGTGCGATCCAGTCCTCGGCCGCGCCCAGCAGCGCCGTCGCGCCGGGCTCGCTCGCCTCGCTGTACGGGTCGAACCTGGGCGGCGCCACCTCCCTGATGGTGACGGATGCGGCCGGCATGGCGCGCCTGGCGCCGCTGCTCTACCTCTCCGCCAACCAGGTCAACTTCGTGATTCCCGCGGGAACCGCCGCGGGACGCGCGGCCTTCGTGCTGTCCGGCGGCGCGGGGAGCCAGACCTTCTCCGCGGAGATCGCCCGCGTGGTTCCGCGTCTGTTCAGCATGAACGGGACCGGAAAGGGCGTCGCCGCCGCGACCGCAGTCACGGCGCGGCAGACGCCGGTCGCGGTCTTCGATTGCGCCGCCTCCAGCTGTTCCACCGTCCCCATCGACTTGAGCGCGGACACGCCGGTCTACGTCTCGCTTTACGGCACCGGGATTCGGAACCGCACCGCGCAGTCCGCCGTCACAGTCGCGATCAACGGCATCGACGCTCCCGTGACCTTCGCCGGAGCCTCACCGCAATATGCCGGGCTCGATCAGGTCAACGTTCTGCTTCCTTCCGCGCTGAAGGGCGCGGGCGAGGCCAACGTCGTTCTGACCGCGGACGGCCAGGTGTCGAATGTGGTAACCCTCAGGTTCCGGTAGCAGGCGGTAGTTCACCGCTGGCTGAGCCCGCCGTCGACCGCCAGCACCTGTCCGGTGATGAAGCGAGAGGCCTCCAGAAAATGGATGACAGCCTGTGCGACTTCCTCGGGGGTGCCGCCGCGCTGGGCCGGCGTCCGCTCGATGAGCCGCAGCCCTTCGGCATCGATGTCCTCGAACGGGATCACGCCCGGGGCGACCGAGTTGACGCTGATCTCGGGCGCCCAGGCCACCGCGAGGGCGCGAGTCAGCATGATGACGCCCGCCTTGGAGGCGCAGTAGTGCGCGTGCCGCGCCCAGGGCCGCAGGCCGCCCAGTGAGCTCACATTCACGATGCGCCCGCCGCCGTGGCGCCGCATGACGCGGGCCGCCTGCTGGCAGCAGAAGAAGACGGCCTTCAGGTTGACGTCGTGGATGAAGTCCCAGTCCGCTTCGCTGATCTCCATGGGGTCGAAGCCGGTGTAGCGGGCGGCGTTGTTCACCAGGCCGTCGAGGCGGCCCAGGCGGCCCTCGACCTCTTCAAACAGGCGCACGATTTCGGGGACGCTTGCCAGGTCCGCGCGGAACAGCTCCGCGCCGCCGCACTCGGCCGCGGTGGCGCGGGCCTCGGCTTCGGATGTGCTGTAATGGATGGCCACGCGCGCCCCGCGCCGGGCCAGGGCGAGGGCGATGCCGCGCC
>CAYOTD010000549.1:0-3982 GCA_964406685.1 uncultured Solibacteraceae bacterium
AGCGCCAGTGGCGCCGCCCCAAAGAGTCTGTGTTTGATCATTATCGCTTCCGAGCCGCCAGTCCTGTGCTGTCCGACCGGCGATCCGGCCCCATGTCAGTGCATATCGACCCGGGGCGTGGTTTTTAGAGGCGGGGGCTCAAGAACGGGGACAGACGGGACGTTCCCCCAGGCGAAACGTCTCGTCTGCCCCCGGTCTTCGGGCTACTTCTTGGCGGCTGGGGTGGCGGTCTTCTTGGTAGTTGTGGTGGCCGCCTTCTTCGCCGCCGGAGCGGCCTTTTTTACCGCAGGGGCGGGCGGCGGGCCTTCGCGCTTGATGCTCACTTTGAGGATCCGCACCGCGGTGCGCGGCTTGTCCTCGGCGTTGCGCGGCACCCGCGCGATCTTACCCACCAGCTCCTGGCCCTCGATCACCTGGCCGAAGATGGTGTGCTTCCCGTCCAGAAACGGGGTTGGAACCTCGGTGATGAAGAACTGGCAACTGCCCGTCTTGGGGCCGGCGTTGGCCATGGCCAGGCGGCCCGGCCGGTCGAACTTCAACGACGGATGGAACTCGTCCGGGATCGCGTCGGTGCCGCCGGTGCCGTTGCCCAGCGGGTCGCCGCCCTGGATCATGAACCCCGGGATCACGCGGTGGAAGGTCAGCCCGTTGTACAGCGGCCGGGTTACCCGCTGGCCGGTCTTCGGATCGGTCCACGCCTTGCGCCCCAGCGCCAGGCCGGTGAAGTTCCTCACGGTGATGGGCGACTCCTTCTCGAACAGCTTCACGGTGATCGCGCCGTGGTTGGTCACGATGGTGGCGTAGAGGCCGGGCTCGCGCGCCGGAGGGGGGGGAGCGGCGGGAGCGGCGGCGGGCGGGGCCTGCGCGAACACCCCGAAGGTGAACAGGCAGAGGAGGCCAATCGTTGCGAGCAATCGAGTCTTCATAGTTGCCATCTTATACTGAAAGCTCCACCCTATGAGGACATTCCGGCTTCTGGTTTCGCTTCTGGGACTGGCGCTGGCCGCCCAGACCCAACAGGCTCGCGTGACCTTGCTCGCCACCACCGACCTGCACGGCAACCTCTACCCCTACGACTACTACACGGCGCGCCCGGCTGACCGGGGATTGGCCAAGCTTGCCACCCTCATCGAGGCGGCGCGCCGCGACAACCCGGCCAGCCTCTTGATCGACGTGGGGGACACCATTCAGGGGTCGCCCATGGCCACCGTCTACCAGCAGTACGTGCGCAACGGGCGGCTGCCGCTGGGGCTGGAGCCGCCCGCCTCGGGGCTCAACTCCGACCCCATGATGCTGGTGATGAACCACCTGCGCTACGACGCCATGGTGCTGGGCAACCACGAGTTCAACTTCGGGCTGAAAGTGCTGGACCGGGCCCGCGCCGACGCCCGCTTTCCGTGGCTTTCCGCCAACACCGAGACCGCCCCGGGGGCGAGCCGCAAGCCATTCGACGCTTACATCGTCAAGACCGTGGCCGGCGTGAAGGTGGCGGTGGTTGGGATCACGACGCCGCTGATTCCGCAGTGGGAAGAGCCGGCCCACTACGCCGGGATGCGCTTCCTGCCGGGAGACGAGGCGGCCGCGCGCGTGGTCGCCCAACTGCGCGCCCGCGAGCGTCCGGACATCGTCGTGGCGGCCATCCACGCCGGACTCGGCGGAGACGAGCGCGAGAACATGGTGGCCCGGATCGCCACCCAGGTGGCCGGCATCGACGCCATCGTGTTCGGCCACAGCCACCAACAGGTGGAGGACAAGCGCATCGGCGAGGTGCTGCTGATGCAGCCCAGGAACTGGGGCATCTCGCTGGGCCGCATCGATTTCGAGTTGGAGCGCGCGGAAGGGCGCTGGAAGATCGTGAGCAAGGCCAGCCGGCTGATCCCGGTCACCGCCGAAACCACGGCAGACGCGCGGGTGCTGGCCCTGGCGCGCCCTTACCACGAAATCACCGAACGGTATCTCACCACGCCGGTGGCGCGCTCCGCCGTGGCCCTGGACGGGCGCTTCGGGCGGTATGAGGATTCGGCGCTGGTGGACGCCGTGCACGCCGTGCAGCTTCACTACACGCAAGCCGACGTCTCGTTGACGGCGCTGTTCAACCCGCGCGTACGCGTGGCTGCCGGACCGGTCACCGTGCGCGAGATCGCCGCGCTGTACGTCTACGACAACGAGCTGTTCGCCGTCGAGGGCACCGGCAAGATGCTGCGCGAGGCGCTGGAGAACGCCGCGCGGTTCTTCCTCACCTGCCCCGATGCGGCCTGCGCCGCCGGCCCGCTGGTCAATCGCAAGGTCGCCGGGTTCAACTTCGACATCGCGCAGGGAGTGGAGTACCAGATCGACCTGACGCAGCCCGAAGGCCGGCGGGTGCGCAACCTGCGCTGGAAAGGCAAGCCGCTGGCCGACGACCAGCCGCTGCGCATCGCCGTCAACAACTACCGCGCCGGGGGCAGCGGCGGCTATAGGATGTTTCGCGGCGCGAAGATCCTGTGGCGCGGCTCGCAGCCGATCCGCGACCTGATCATCGCCTATTACATCGGCCGCGGCGCGCTGCCGGAGAAGGCCGATGGCAACTGGCGCATCGTGCCCGAGGCGGCGGTGGAAACGCTCAAGCGGGAGACGGCGGAGCGGTAGCGCGCGACTACTTTTCGAGCGGCGTCACTACCAGCTTGCGGATCTCGACCGGGCCGTGGTCGCCTTGCAGCGAGATGGGGCCGGGGACGGCTTCGTTCCAGTCGTGCGCCATGGCGGTGAGGCCCTCGACTTCGCCCTTGTCGATGACCGTCTTGCCGTTGAAGACGACGGTCACCTGCCGGCCCACCAGGCGGATCTTGTAGGTCTGCCACTTGCCGGGGCGCTTGGAGGCGTTCACCGCGGGCACGATGCGGCTATAGAGGGAGGCGGCCGAGTGGGTGTCGAGCGGGCGGCCGCGGTCCTCCAGCACCTGCACCTCATAACGGCCGCGCAGGCCGATGCCGCCGTTGGTGCGCTTGCCCAGGCGGAATTCGCAATCCAACTCGAAGTTCCAGAACTTGGCCTCGCTCACCAGGTTGTTGGCGCCGGCCTTGTTCTTCATGATGCCGCCGACGACTTCCCAGCCGAGCGGGCGGTTGGCGATCATGGGTTTCCAGCCCGCCAGGTCCTTGCCGTTGAACAGAGCCACGGGCGCGCCGGGCTTCCAGGAGCCGTCGTCTTTGTCCGGAATCACCGGCGCGCGGCGTCCGATCCACTTCTGGGTCGTGCCGGAGTAGCCTTCGACCTCGAAGATTCCGTCGAGCTGGCCCTGCGCCAGGCGCGCGCGGTAGATGCCGCGCTGCTTGCTCTTGGGCTCGCCGCGGCCGTAGTTGCGCTCGAAGACGAAGCGCAGTTCCCCGCCCTGGATCGCCATCTCGGGAATGGGGTCCATGTTGCCGCCGGGCGCGCCGACGAAGCGTCCCTTGAGGTTCGAGGTGCCGGCGCCGGTTACCTCCAGCCACCAGGCGCGGCTGCGGGTCTGGCTGGGCACCTCGATGTTCCAGCGGCCGTTGAAGTCCTGATCGGCGGCGCCGAGCGTGGCGGCGGCGGACAGCAGGACGGCCAGAATCGTGCTTCTCATGTTTCGCGCGTCTCCCAAATCGAATATGATACGCCCGCCCGACACCGCGCCGCTGTTGTTCTACAATGGGTATTTCGTTTTTCCAAGCAAAGGAGTGCTCCGCTGGTGCCGCACCTGTCAAAATTCGTTCTCCCCGACAAAGAGATCCCCAACTATTGGGTGAATGTCCTGCCTTCGTTGCGCGAACCGCTGGAGATGCCCATGCACCCCGGAACCAGGAAACCGCTGGCGCCGGGCGACCTGGCTCCCATCTTCCCGATGTCGCTGATCGAGCAGGAGTTCTCGCCCAAAGCCGAGATTGATATCCCCGGTCCGGTGATGGACATCTACCGGCTGTGGCGTCCCTCGCCGCTGTATCGCGCCCGGCGCCTGGAGGCCGCGCTCCAGACCCCC
>CAYOTD010000550.1:0-3976 GCA_964406685.1 uncultured Solibacteraceae bacterium
CTTCGTGGCGCCGTACTATCACCGCCACAAGTACGACGGCACCATCACCAACAGCATCGTCTACCCGATGACGCGGGCCCTGTACGGACAGCGGGTGCGGCAGCCGATCGGCGGCGATTTCGGGGTGTCCCGCGCGCTGCTGAAGCGCTACCTGGCGCGTTCGGACTGGGAGACCGACGTGGCCCGCTACGGCATCGACATCTGGATGACCACCATCGCGCTGGCCGAGCGGTTCCGGGTCTGCCAGAGTTTCCTGGGCGCCAAGCTGCACGACGCCAAGGACCCGGGGGCGGACCTGAGCGCCATGCTGCACCAGGTGGTGGGCAGCATCTTCCTGCTGATGCACGAATTCGAGGACGTCTGGCAGGCGCGCGAGGGCAGCGCGCCGGTGGACCTGTTCGGCTTCCGCTTCGATGTGGGGCTTGACCCGATCGCCGTCAACGTGGAGCGGATGTTGAGCCAGTTCGCGCGCGGGACCGAGGATCTGGCCGGTATCTGGTCCCTCGCGTTGGACGCGCCGCGGATCGTCACCCTCAAGGGACTGGCCGCCGGCGCCCGGGCCAACCCCTCCGCTTTTCGTTTCCCGGACGAGCTGTGGACCGGGATCATTTACGATTTCGCGCGGGCCCACCGCGACCATCCGCCGGAGCGTGCGCACTTGCTCCGGTCGCTGACGCCGCTGTACCTGGGGCGGGTGGCGTCGTTCGTGCTCGAAACCGGACCGATGGTCGCCTCGGAGGTGGAAGAGCGCATCGAAGCGTTGTGCGCCTGCTTTGAAGAAGGCAAACCGCGCCTGGTAGAGGCGTGGAAAGGCCGGCCCGCCGCGCCCGCGGCCGCCAGTGCGGCCGGCGAGAAAGCGCAGGAGGTGTTGTCATGATCGCCACCATCCAACAGGTTCTCCAGATGGCATTGGCGCGGCTGTCGCAGACCGTCACCACCTTCGTCCCCGCGCTGCTGGCGGGCTTGACGATCCTGCTGGTGGCCTTCGCGATCGCGCGGCTGGTGCGCTGGCTGCTGAATCATCTGTTCAAGGGCGCCGGCGTGGACCGGTTTCTCTACCGCAGCGGGATCTCGTCGATCTACGATCCCTCCGGCCGGCTGCGCGCCACCCGCATCGTCTCCACCGGAGCGTACTGGATCGTCCTGGCGGCGGGCGCGCTGACCGCGCTCAACGCCTTCGACACGACGCTGAGCACGAAGATCGTCGAAACGGCCGTGTTCCTGTTCCCCAAACTTGTGACCGCGGGCGCCATCCTGCTGGCCGGCGTCTGGCTGGCGCGTTACCTGGGCAACGGCGCGCTGGTGTGGGCGTCGAACGAAGGCATCCCGTGGTGTAGGCGCCTGGCGGCGGCGGTGCGCGTGGTGGTGGTGTTCGTGGCCGTGGTGGTGGCGGCCGATCACCTGGACTTCGCGCGCAACGTCTTCCTGGCGGCCTTCATCCTGCTGGTCGGCGGAGGAGCGCTGGCCGCCGGCATCGCCCTGGGGTTGGGCGCGCGGGGGGCGGCCGAGCGCTACTTCGAGCTGCGCCGCGAGGGCGAGAGGGCCGACGAGGAGCGGCCGGTCTGGCATCACCTGTAGGGGACTCCGGATGATTAGCCGCAGATAAAAGACTCCGTATCATGTAATTGTTCTTATCCGCGTGCATCCGCGTTCATCCGTGGCTCAATAATCAGGAGGAGAGGACAATAGGGGAGGAGGCCGGCTATCAAGCGAAGGTTCCCCATCCTGTCGATCGCCTTCGGCTCGCTGGTGGTGCTGACTCTGTTGTTGGGCCTGGGGTCGATCCGCCGGGCCCGGCAGACCTACCGCGAGGTGGCGGATCTGTATGAAGCCAACCGGCAGGCCGAGCGGATCCTGAGCGAGATCCGGGTCAACGTGCACGCCAGCGGCGTGTTTGTGCGCGACTACCTGCTGGACCCTTCCCACATCGCGGGCAAGTACTACCGGGACCGCCTGCTGGAAACGCACGAGAGCATCTCGCGCAGCCTGGACGCGCTGGCCGCCAGCATTGGGCACCCGGACGACGGGCACCTGAAGCAGTTGCGCAAGGAGATGGACGCCTACTGGGATGTGCTCGATCCGCTGTTCGACTGGACCCCGCGGCAGAAGACTGCCATGAGCTACACCTTCCTGCGCCAGGAGGTGCTGCCGCGGCGCGACGCGGTGCTCGCCATCATGCGCGAGGTCCGCGCGCTGGCCGACGCCCAGATGCAGGCGCAGGAGGCCGCGCTGCGGCAGCGGCAGCGCGAGTTCCGCCTGGATCTGGCCTGGATGTTGAACGCGGCCGTGCTCCTTGGCCTGCTGGTGGCCGCCTTGAGCCTGTACCGCATCTCGCGGCTGGAGCGGCGCGCCCAGGAACACCGCCGCCGCACCGAGCAGGCCGAGCACGAACTGCGGCAGCTCTCGCGCCAACTGGTCGAGGCCCAGGAGAACGAGCGTAAGGAGATCTCGCGCGAGCTCCACGACCAGGTGGGACAGATGCTGACGGCGCTGCGCATGGAACTGGCCGGCATGGAACGCACCCGCCACGAGCAGGACGGCGATTTCGCCGAGCACCTGGCCGCCACGCGGCGGCTGACCGAAGACACCCTGCGGGCGGTGCGGGACCTCTCCTTGGGCCTGCGGCCCTCCATGCTGGACGACCTGGGCCTGGGACCGGCGCTGGAATGGCAGGCGCGGGAGTACTCGCGGCGGTCGGGGACGCCCGTGCGCGTGCGGCTGGAGGGCGCCATCGACGCTCTTCCGGAAACCCACCGCACCTGCGCGTTCCGCATCGTCCAGGAGGCGCTGACCAACTGCGCGCGGCACGCGCGGGCGCGCGAGATCCGCATCGGTGTTCACGGCCGGCCCGGCGAGCTGTTCCTCACGGTGGAGGACGACGGAGTGGGAATGCCGGAGGATGATGCCCGCGGCCGTGGGCTGGGGCTGATCGGCATCGAAGAGCGCGTGCGCCAGTTGGGCGGCGCGTTGGACATCTTCTCCCAGCCCGGCAAGGGCACGGTGCTGCGGGTGCGTCTGCCGGCCAAGATGGGAGTGGGAGCCTGAGAGCATGCGAATCCTGCTGGCGGACGATCATGGCATCGTGCGCAAGGGCCTGCGCTCGCTGCTGGCGGAGCTGAGCGCGGCCGAAATCGTCGGGGAAGCCGGCGACGGGCGCGAGGCCGTCCGGCTGGCGGCCGAGCTGTCGCCCGACGTGGTGGTGATGGATATCGGGATGCCGCTGCTGAACGGCATCGACGCCACCGCCCAGATCGTCAAGCGCGACCCGCGCGTGGGGGTGATCATCCTCAGCGTCCACTCGGACGAGTCCTACATCCTGCGCGCGCTCTCGGCCGGCGCCAAGGGTTACCTGCTGAAGGATTCCGCCGACGCCGACCTGGTGCGCGCGGTGGCGCAGGTGGCCGGCGGCAAGCCGTTCTTCAGCCCGGCGATCACCGAGATGCTGTTGGGCGACTACCTGGGTTACTTGCAGCAGCGCGGGTTGGAGGATTCCTACAACTTGCTCACCGACCGCGAAAAGGAAGTGCTGCAACTGGTGGCCGAGGGCCGGTCGAACAAGGAGATCGCCACGCTGTTCAACCTGAGCCCCTATACGGTGGAGACGCACCGCAACAACCTGATGCAGAAGCTGAACCTGCACAATACGGCCGAGATCGTGTTGTACGCTGTCAGGAAGAAGATCATCTCCTGAAAGGGCCTCACACCGGTGGATGAAAAACCCTTCGACGAGCCGCGTCTGGCGTTGAACCGCATCTACACGCGGGGAGGAGACGGCGGAGAAACCAGCCTGGCGGGCGGGCGGAGGGTGCGCAAGGACTCGCTTCGGGTGGAGTGCTGCGGCACGGTGGACGAGCTGAACTGCTTTGTGGCGGCGGCGCGCGAGACGGCGGCGTCGCTGGCGCGGACCGAGCTGGCGCCGCTGGCGGCGATCCTGCTGCGCATCGAGCACGAGCTGTTCAACCTGGGCTCCATCCTG
>CAYOTD010000551.1:0-3975 GCA_964406685.1 uncultured Solibacteraceae bacterium
GGGGGCGAGGATGACGTCGTCCGGGTCGATGCCGTCGCGCTCCTTCAGTGCGCGGCGCAGCGCGGCGCGGCGCTCGGACGATTCCCACCACTCAAGCATCCGGCCCAGGGTTTCGCCGGAGACGGTGAGCGCGTCCAACTCCAGCAGCCCGGCGCGCTTCAGGTGCAGCATCACTTCGGGGACGCCGCCGGCCAGGAAGACCTGAATGGTGGGATGATTGCGCGGCCCGTTGGGGAGCACGTCGACGATGCGGGGCACGCGGCGGTTGATGCGCGCCCAATCCTCGACCGTGGGACGCCGCAGACCCGCGGCGTGGACGATGGCCGGCAGGTGGATCACCAGGTTCATCGAGCCGCCCACGGCGGCGTGCGCCACCAGGGCGTTGTGGACGGAGGCTTCGCTGAGCAGATCGCCCGTGCGAATCCCGCGCCTCGCAAGGTTCAGCAGGGCGCGCGCCGAACGCCGCGCCAAGTCGGTCCAGATGGGGTGGCCGGAGGGGGCCAGCGCGCTGTGCGTCAGCGACAGCCCCAGCGCCTCTCCCACCACCTGCGAAGTCGCGGCCGTGCCCATGAAGTGGCAGCCGCCGCCGGGCGAGGCGCAGACGCGGCAGCCGACTTCGGCCGCATAGTCCAGGGTGATCTCACCGTGAGCGTAGCGCGCGCCCAGGCTCTGGATGACGGCCGTGTCCTCGCCGTCCTCGGCGCGGAGCGTGACCCCGCCAGGCACGAGCACGCCGGACAAATCGCGCGACGCCGCCAGCGCCATCATCATGGCGGGAAGTCCCTTGTCGCAGGTGGCCACCCCCAGCACGCCGCGGCGGGTGGGGAGCGAGCGGATCAGCCGCCGGAAGATGGTGAAGGCGTCGTTGCGGTAGGGCAGGCTGTCGTACATGCCCGGGGTGCCCTGCGTGCGGCCGTCGCAGGGGTCGGTGCAGCAGCCGGCGAAGGGGATGGCGCCGCGCGATTTCAGCTCGCGGGCGGCGGCCTCCATCAGCAGTCCCACTTCCCAGTGGCCGGTGTGATAGCCCAGGGCGACGGGCGTGCCGTCGGGCGCGCGGATGCCGCCGTGGGTGCTCAGGATCAGGTACTCGTCGCCGCCGAGCGCGGCCGGCTCCCATCCCATGCCGGCGTTCATCGACCAGCCGAACAGGTCGCCCGAGGGCCGCCGGGCCAGCATCTCGGGAGTGAACGGCAGGCGGCCCGCCGGGCCGGGAGCCTTGGAGCGCACATCGTAGAGCGAGGAGTCTCGCGAATCGAGGATGCTGTCGAGAGGGATCTCTTCCATGGCCGGATTTCCTATCGGGGCAGCGCCTTGAGGATCGCGGCGGCCACCGTTTCGGCCAGCCGCGCGCTGCCCGCGGGCGTGAAGTGGACGTTTTCGGGGCGCTGGATCTCGCCCAGGCGCGGCAGAGCGAAGGCGTACAGATCGTTGACGGCGATGCCGTGGGCCTTCATGACGCGCGCGGCGGCTTCGTTGTAGCGCGGCACGTCCTCGGTGCGCCGCACGGGATTGAGCTTGCCCGAAGGCACGGGCGTGGTGGTGCACCAGATCAACTGGGCGCGGGTATTCTTGAGACGCGCGACCAGCTCGCCCAGGTTCTTCTCGTAGGCATCGAGGGGGACCTGATGCTTGCCGCTCTCCATGATCTTGAGGTCGTGCAGGCCCCAGTTGAAGTGGATGACGTCCCAGCGGCCCGAGCCGAGCCACTCCGCCAGGTGCTCCAGCCCATTGGTGGTGGGGCCGCCGTTGGCCTTGATGCGATGGACGTTGGCCTTGCCCGCCAGCAGCTTCCGCACGGGCGCGGTGTAGCCGATCGAGATCGAATCGCCGATGAGGAGCACGCGGGGCAGGGAGGGGTCGTCCTTCACTTCCTCAAAGGCGGGATCGCCGCGAAAGCCCTCGGGGACCTGAGTCGCGGCCAGCAGGAACAGGCGTCGGGTGAGCATGTCATTTGGATCATACTACGTGGTATGAGGCGGATCGGACTGCTGTTGTTGACGGCGTTGGCGGCGGGGGGGCAGGAGGTCTCGCAGAGCGGGCTGGAGCTGAAGGGCGCGCGGCCCATGGTGGCGCAGCCGGAGCGGGCGGCCAGGGCGATGATCGCCTCGGCGCACGAGCTGGCGACGCAGGCCGGCCTCGGCATTCTGAAGCGCGGCGGCAACGCGGTGGACGCCGCCGTGGCGGTGGCTTTCGCCCTGGCGGTGGTGCACCCGGAGGCGGGCAACCTCGGCGGAGGCGGGTATATCCTGGCGCGCATGGCCGATGGACGAGTGAAGGCCATCGACTACCGCGAGACCGCGCCCGCCGCGGCCAGCACCGGGATGTTCAAGGACCCGATGGAAGCGCGGGTGGGATACAAGGCCTCGGCCGTGCCCGGCACGGTGGCCGGGCTGGCGATGGCGCATGCGGCCCTGGGCCGCAAGCCGTGGAAGGAAGTGCTCGAACCGGCGCGGCGGCTGGCGCGCGAGGGGTTTCCCGCTTCGCAGCGGATGGAACTGATCCTCGCCTTGCAGGTGCCGGTGATGAGGCGGTTCGGCGAGACCGCCAAGATCTTCCTGCACGGCTCGGACAAGCCTCTGAAGCAGGGCGAGATCGTGTACCAGCCGGAACTGGCGGCGACCATCGCCCGCCTTCAGAAGCGCGGCCCGCGGGAATTCTACGAAGGCGAAACCGCGCGCCGCATCGCCGCCGACATGGCCGCCCGCGGCGGCACGATCACCTACGAGGATTTGAAGGGCTACAAGGCGCGCGAAGTGGAGCCGATCCAGGCCAGCTACCGCGGCCACCCGCTGCTGACGATGCCGCCGTCGACCTCGGGCGGGATGGCGCTGGTCGAGACGCTGAACATTCTCGAACAGTTCCCCCTGCGGCTGGGCATGGAGGGATCGTCGGAAGCGCGCCACCTGATGATCGAAGCCATGAAACGCGCCTACTTCGACCGCAGCCGCCACGCCGCCGACCCGGCCCACTTCGAGATCCCGCTGGCGCGGCTGACTTCGAAAGAGCACGCCGCCGCGCTGGCCGCGACGATCCGCAAGGACCGCGCCACGCCCTCCGCCCGGCTGGCGGAGACCGTGCCCGCGTCGATCGGAGGAGGGGAGTCGGAGGACACCACGCACTTCAGCATCATCGACGGGGAAGGGAACATCGTCACCAACACGTACACCTTGAACGGCTTCTACGGATCGCAGGTGATCGCGCGCGGGACGGGCGTGCTGCTGAACGACATCATGAGCGCCTTCACGCGAAGCTCGGGATCAAGGAACGAGATCGCCGCCGGCCGCCGGCCGGTCTCGTCGATGACGCCCACGCTTCTGCTTCAGAAAGACGGAAGCCCCTGGGTCGCGCTGGGCTCCCCAGGGGCGTTCACGATTCCCAACACGATCTTTCAAGTGGTGGTGAACCTGGTGGATTTCAAGATGTCGCTGCGGGACGCCATCGAGTATCCACGGATTCACCACCAGTATTTCCCGGACCGGGTGGACGCCGAGCCGGCCGCGCTGGTCGTCGACGTCGCCGAACGGCTGCGCGCCATGGGCCACACCCTGAACCCCCGCTATCGCTCGCAAGGCGACGTCCACGCCGTGGCGATCGAAAACGGGTGGCGGGTGGGATGGTCCGACGGGCGCCGGGGCGGGCGCGCGGCCGGCTTCTGACGCCTCAGATGGTGGCGCGTTTGCGCGGCGCACGCTTCTCGCGATGGGACTGGATCATCTTCTCGAGTTGCTCTTCGGGAACCGAGATAGAGAGCGTCACGGTGCGGGCGTCGGAGGTGATCTCCAGGGTGTCGATCACCTTGGCCAGCTCGGCCGCGCCTTCCTTCTCGCGGTTCAACTGGACCATGCCGGAGACGAAGCGGACGACATCGGCCAGCGCCGTGGCATCCTTCTCGGTGCGCGCTACCGCCTCGACCAGCAAGGTCGCCGAGGCGCCGAGCTTCACGCCACCAGCCGCCTGCTCCACCGCCTCGAGGGG
>CAYOTD010000552.1:0-1532 GCA_964406685.1 uncultured Solibacteraceae bacterium
CGTCACCAAGAAGCCCCTGCGCGTGGACGCCAACGAGGGATGGAAGTCGAAGGAGGAGGCGCTGCGCAAGATCCACTGGCTGGAGACGCAGGGCGTGGAGTTCATCGAGCAGCCCATGCCGGCCGCGATGATCGACGATATCCGCTGGCTGCGCGGCAAGGTCCACATGCCGATCATCGCCGACGAGGCCTGCCTGCGCCCGAGCGACATCCCCACGCTCGCCACCGCCTACGACGGCATCAACATCAAGCTCGACAAGTGCGGCGGGGTGCTGCAAGCGTTCCGGATGATTCAGCTCGGCCGGGCGCTGGGGCTCAAGGTGATGCTGGGCTGCATGATCTCGAGCTCGGTCACGATAACGGCGGCGGCGCACCTGTCCCCGCTGGTGGACTACGCCGATCTGGACGGCAACCTGCTGATCGCCAACGACCCCTTCCAGGGCGTGCGGGTCGAGAAGGGCAGACTGGTGCTTCCCAACCGGCCCGGGCTGGGCCTGCTGCCCGCCAAGGCGGGGGCGTGATGCGATTCGCCGCGGTGGTGCTCATTCTGCTGGCCGGGTGCTCGAGCCGGCCCGAGCTGGTCGACATAGCGACGGTGAATCCGCGCATCTACCGGGATATCCGCTACGCGACGGAGAACAATTTCACGCGGCAGAAGGTCTACGAGCGGGCGGTCTGCTACCTGCGCCCGGCGGTGGCCGAGAAGCTCAGCCGCGTGCAGCAGGAACTGGAGCGGTCGGGTCTGGGGCTGAAGGTCTACGACTGCTACCGCCCGCACTCGGTGCAGCGGCGGTTCTGGGAACTGATGCCGGACGAGCGTTACGTGGCCGATCCGGCGCAGGGATCGAACCACAACCGGGGCGCCGCGGTCGATCTCACCCTGGTCGACTCCCAGGGCAGGGAATTGCCCATGCCGAGCGAGTTCGACGACTTCACCGATCGCGCCCACCACTCCAACGCGGACGTGTCAGAGACCGTGAAGGCCAACCGCGAGCGGTTGCAGCGCGTCATGGTGAAGAATGGGTTTCTGCCCTTGCCCACCGAGTGGTGGCACTACGACGACAATGAGTGCGCCCGGTATCCGATTCTGGATGTGAGCTTTTCCCAGCTCCGCTAGCCGCGAGCCTCCAGCAGCTCTTTCAGGCGGGCGTAGCCGGCGCGGCTGACGGGCAGTTTCGTTCCGTCGGCGAGGATCGCCAGCCGGCTGTCCTTGGTGTAAGGCTCGATGCGCGCCACCCGTTCCAGGTTGACGATCACCGAGCGGTGAATGCGCACGAACAGCGACGGGTCGAGCCGCTGCTCGACGCCGGCGATGGTCTGCTGCTTCAGGTAGGCGCGGCCTCCGCTGTGGAGGGCCACGTAGTCGTCCTGCGCTTCCACCCAGTCGAGCTTGTCGACCGGAATCAGGTGGACGCGCGGGCCGTCCTTCACGGCGATGCGCTCGAGGTACTGGCCCGGCGCGTGCGCCGCGCCGGCGAGCACGGCGGCATCCGGAGGGCGGGTGTGGAGCCGCTGGCGCGCGCGTTCGAGGGC
>CAYOTD010000552.1:1542-3974 GCA_964406685.1 uncultured Solibacteraceae bacterium
CGTCGAAACGCTGCTTCGAGAAGGGCTTCAGCAGGTAGTCCACCGCGTGGATCTCGAAGGCGCGCAGGGCGTACTGATCGTAGGCGGTGAGGAACACGACGGCGAGCTCCCGCCGGTCGATGAGTTCCAGGGCCTCGAAGCCATCCAGCTTGGGCATCTGGATGTCGAGCAGGAGCAAGTCCGGCTTCAACTCCTCGACGGCCTTGACGCACTCGAAGCCGTTGGCGCACTCGGCCACGACTTCGATGTCGGCGTGGTCCGCCAGGTACTCGCGCGCGATGGCGCGGGCGAGGTCTTCATCATCGACGATCAGGGCGCGGATCATGGGGCGGGCTCCTGGGCGACGGCGGGCAGCTCGAGGGCAACGCGGAAGACGCCGTCGCGGGCATTGGCGTCGAGCCGGGCTTCGACGCCGTGGCGGGCCTTGAGCCGCTCGCGCACGTTCTTGAGGCCCCGGCCGCCGGAGCGGCGCGGAGGAGCCTCGGGGTCGAAGTTGTTCTCCACGGCGAGGCGCAGCGCGGAGGCGGTGCGCGCCGAAGTGATGCGCACGAAGGCCCCCTCGGTGAGCGTGGCCACGCCGTGGCGGACGGCGTTCTCCACCAGCGGCTGGAGCAGCAGGGGCGGGACCAGGAGCGGATCGCAGTCCGGCGCGAGGTCCTCGTCCACGCGCAGGCGCGCGCGGAAGCGGATCTGCTCCACAGCCAGGTAGCTGCGCGCCAGGGCGAGCTCCTCGCCCAAGGGAATGCTGGTCTTGTCGCCCACCGCGAGGGTCAGGCGAAGGAATTCGGCCAGCAGGATGCACATCTCGCGCGCCTGTGCGGGATCGATGCTGGTCAGCGCGCTGATGGAATGCAGGCTGTTGAAGAGGAAATGGGGGTTGATCTGCGCCTTCAGGGCGCGCAGCTCGGCGTCGCGCGCGGCCAGCCGGGCGGAGGCGGCCCGCTCCTCGGCCTCGCGCGAGCGCTCGTAGGCCAGCAGGACGTAGTGCAGGGATATGGACAACAGCGCCAGGAACAGTCCGCCGCCGAACAGCGCCGGGCCGGCGTGACTCAGCCGCTCATCCACTCCCGGGAACCAGCGCGCGGCGAAGGCGGCATGGGCCGCCACCGCCGCCAGGCTCAACAGGCTCAGGGCCAGCGGGGCGATGGCGGCCGCGCCCAGCAGGGCCGCGGTCTTCGCCTCGCCCAGCGGGAAGGCACGGCAGAGATACCAGGTGGAAAGGCAGACGAAGGAGTAGAGGAGATAGACGGGACCGATGACCGCGGCGCCCTCCGCCCAACCGACCACGCCCGCCAGCGCCAGGATCGAGACGAAGGCCGCCGCCAGCGCCGTCCAGGAGACCAGATAGAGCGCCAGGCGGCCGCGCGAGGCCAGGATCGGGTGCATGAGATCAGTTCGTCACCTCGACTCCGCCGAAGACGGCCAGACCGCGGACGACGAGCCGCTTCTTGGCGTCGCCCTCGCGCGGGTGGGAGGTCTTGTCTTCGTAGCCGCCGAAGACGGCGGCGCCTTCCACGGACAGCTCCCAGTTGTCCGGGATGCGCAGCTCGATGCCCCCGAGCACGGCGGTGGCGTCGATCACCGCGACTTCGCCGTCGATGTCGGCGGGCCTCAGGTTGACTTCGTGTCCGCCGCAGAACGCGTAGAGTTCTCCGCCGCGGAAGTGCTGCGACGCGATGGTCTTCTTTCCGCCGCCGAAAATCGCCGTCTCGTTGATGTACCCGTCGGGCAGCGCTTCGGCCGCCCGTTGGGGATGGGAGAGTGCCCGCCACAGGAAGAAGAGGCCCAACAGAATGAGAGCGGCCGGCCAGACATCCCGAAACCGGTAAGGCACCAGCCCCATGTGGGAGGCGAGCCAGTAGCCGCCGATCACCGACAGGACGGCTCCTCCCACGCGGCCCGGCGGGCTGGAGCTTCCCAGTAGACCCGCCAGGCCGAAAACCAGCAGCAGCAGCGGGAAGATCTCGACCGAGAAGTAGCGGATGTAGCCGAAGTTTCGCAACAGTAACAGGACGCCGAGCACGATGGCGAGCGCGCCGAACACGGTGCCTGGCGTCACGGGCGATCTTCGGTGCGGGTTCATGAGCGATGCTCCCTCGGATTGAGCAGCATGTGGACGCCGGCCGCGATCAGCAGCAGCGGCCACAGCCGCCACACGTCGTGAATGTCAAGCATACCGAACTTGTCCGCCAGTAGCACGGACCCGATCAGCACCAGCACGATGGGGAAAAACACCCCTCGGTTCCCTTCGCAGCATGTGGGTCGGCCGGTCATTCCCTCGCACCTCCAAGTGCCAGAGTAACCGGGGGCGAGCGCGGCGTCGCGCGGAAATCGGCCAGCGGCGCGCGGCAACCGGCGAACGGCTATTGTGTGCTTTCCCCAACGGAAGAACGGGCTTGACAGGCATATATCAGAGTGATATCATCTCGATA
>CAYOTD010000553.1:0-3972 GCA_964406685.1 uncultured Solibacteraceae bacterium
AGCCCATCAAGCGCGTCCTGGACCTTGTGGTCGCCGTAGGGTTGGCGATCGTCTTCCTGCCCGTGGCGCTGCTGATCGCCCTCGCCATCGTGCTCGATTCCCCCGGCCCGGTGTTCTTTGCCCACACGCGCGTAGGCAAGGGGCGGCGTCCGTTCCGGCTGTGGAAGTTCCGTTCGATGGTGCGGGACGCCGACGCCAGCCTGGCCGAGTACCTGGAACACAACCCGGCGCGGGCGCAAGAGTGGGCCCTGACGCACAAGCTGCGCAACGACCCGCGCGTGACGCGTGTAGGCCGCCTGCTGCGCAAGACCAGCCTGGACGAACTCCCGCAACTATGGAACGTGCTGCGCGGCGAGATGAGCATGGTAGGCCCGCGCCCGATCATAGCCGCCGAAAGCGGCCGCTACGGCTCGTCCTTCGGCCTGTACACCCGCGTGCTGCCGGGCCTGACGGGCCTATGGCAAGTCTCCGGCCGCAACGACACCCACTACAACCGCCGCGTGGAACTAGACATCAACTACATCCGCAACTGGACCATCCTGCTGGATGTGAAGATCCTCCTCCGCACCGTAAGCGTAGTCCTCCACGGCCGCGGCGCCTATTAGTGGCGCAAACTTCAGTTTGCAGCGGCGAGCTTCAGCTCGCCGGCGAACACCGCGGGCTCAAACCCGCACCACAATTGCGCCACGCGCCGCCCTTACCCCTTCATCATCCCCACCACCGCATTCACCAGGATGGCTCCCATGCCGATGGGGATCATATAGCGCCAGCCGATGTTCATCAACTGGTCGTAACGGAAGCGGGGGAAGGTGCCGCGGAACCAGATCATCGCGTAGACGAACAGCGCCAGCTTCAAGAAGAACCAGAAGGGCGCGGCGGCGTATTCGTTGACCTGCGGGATCAGGAACAGCGCGCCCAGCAGGATCAGCGCCAGGGCCACCACCAGCAGGATGCCCTTCTGCGCCGGCGACGGTTGCCGCTTGAGCAACGCCAGCGACGCGAACCCGGAACCGGCGATCACCGCGAAGGGCGCGCCCGCGTTGAGCGGCCACTCCAGCCACGCCACACTGGGGAACGGCCGCAGCCACCCGCCCCAGAACAGCGTCACGGCCACCGAAGACACCACAAAGATGTTGGCGTATTCGGCCAGGAAGTAGAGCGCCCAGCGGAACCCGGAGTACTCGGTGTGAAAGCCGGCCACCAGCTCGGATTCGGCCTCGGGCAAATCGAACGGCGCGCGGTTGGTCTCGGCGATGGCCGAGATCAGGTAGACCATGAAGGGCACCAGCATCAACCCGAAGTTCTCAAACGCGAACCACACCCCGCGCTCGGCCTGCGCCTTCACGATGCCGACCATGCTGAGCGTGCCCGCCATCATCACGCCCGAAAGCAGCGCCAGGGCCAGCGCCACTTCGTAGCTGACCAGTTGGGCCGCGCTGCGCAGCGCGCCCAGCAGCGGGTAGTGGCTGTTCGACGACCACCCGCCCAGGATGATACCCAGGATGCCCACCGCCGACATCGCCGAGACGATCAACAGGCCCACGTTGACATCGACTACGCGGAAGATGGGGCTGAACGGCAGCACGGAAAACGCCGCCAGCGCGGTGAAGGTCGAGATGCAGGGCGCCAGCCAGAAGATCGCCTGATCGGCCCCGGCGGGGATCAGGTCCTCCTTGATCATGAGCTTCAGCGCGTCGGCCAGCGGCTGGAGCAGGCCCTGCGGCCCCACGCGCATCGGTCCGAGGCGGACCTGAAAATCGGCCAGCACCTTCCGCTCCACCAGCACCACGTACCCGGCCACCAGCGGAAAAGCGCCGATGATCACCACCGTCAGCACCAGGGGGAGAAAAAGCGGATGTTGTAGGATCTCCATGGTCGCGCTACCGAATCAGGGAATTGGCCGCCAGCCGCAGCACCGGCTCCGGATAGACGCCGATGCCCAGAGTGCCGATGGCCGCCAGCGCCGCCGCCACCCTCACGCCGAAGGTGATCTCCATCGGGCCGGTGTCTTCCACATCGCTGATGAACATGGCCCGCACGATGCGGAAGTAGTAGTAGATCGCCACCGCGACGTAGAGCGCCGCCACCGCCGCCAGCACGTAGCGGCCGGTCTGGATCAGCGAAAGGAAGATGTAGTACTTGCCGATGAAGCCGGCCGTGGGCGGAATGCCCGCCAGCGACAGCAGGCAGATCATCATGAGCAGGGCGTAACCGGGGCTCTTGCGCATCAGCCCCGCCATGTCGTCGACGTTCTCTCCCGCCAGCCCCTCGCGCCGCAGGGCGACGATGACCAGAAATGCGCCCAGGTTCATGAAGGTGTAGACCAGCATGTAGATCGCCACGCCGCGGATGCCGGTGTCGTTGCCCGCCACCAGGCCCAATAGCATGTAACCGGCGTGCGAGATCGAGCTGTAGGCCAGCAGCCGCTTGATGTTGTGCTGCGTGATCGCGCCCAGGTTTCCAACGGTGAGGCTGGCCAAGGCCGCGAACACAATAAGAGGCTCCCAGGCGGCGCGCGCCGAAACCAGCGGCCCGGCGAACATCCGCAGCAGGAACGCGAAGGAGGCCGCCTTCGAGCCGACCGAGAGGTACGCGGTCACCGTGGTCGGCGCACCCTCGTAGGCGTCCGGCGCCCACATGTGGAAGGGAACCGCCGAGACCTTGAACAGGAGTCCGACGGCGGTGGTCACCAGCGCCAGCAACACCACCGGGTCGGAGGCGTCGCGCCCGGCGATGGCGGCGCCGATATCGCGCAGCTTGGTCGACCCCGACACACCGTAGAGGAGCGAGAAGCCGTAGGCCAGAAAACCGCTGGAGAAGGCGCCCAGCAGCAGGTACTTCACCGCGGCCTCGTTCGACCGCTTGTCGGCGCGCAGGAAGCCGACCATGATGTAGAAGCACAGCGCCATCAGCTCCAGGCCGATGAATAGCGTCACCAGGTCGGCGCCGGCGGCCAGGAAGAACATGCCGCACTGCGCCAGCAGGATCAGGCCGTAGTACTCGCCGTGGTGCTCGCCTTCCACCTCCAGGTAGCGGTAGGACATCAGCGCCACGATGAGCGAGGCGGCGATGAAGATCCAGTTGAAGAACAGCGAGAAGCCGTCCACGACGAGCGACCCCTGGAACGCCGCGACCTCCTCGATGCCCTGGCCGGCGACGTAGCGGTACTGCTGCCACAGCCCATAACCGGTGAAGGCTTCGCCCAGCACCAGGAAGGCCAGCAGCCACTTGCGCTGCTTCGGCTCGGGGAAGACCCAGAAATCGAACAGCAGGATGGCGCAGCCGAACAGCGCCAGCATGATGGCCGGAACGAGAACAAAGTGATCGGTCGCGGTGTAGTACTGGCTCATTAGCGTGCGGCCTCCGTTGTGTGACCGCTCCCCGCGGCGAGGTAGCCCGGCCGCACGCGCTCTACCAGTTGCGCCACCGGCTTCTCGAGCACCTCGAAGTAAGGCTTCGGATAGACGCCGATCCAGATCGCCCAGGCGATGAAGGGCAGAAAGACCGCCAGTTCGCGCAGGCTGAGATCCGGCAACTTGAGGTTCTTCGGGTTGGTCACCTGGCCGAGCATCGTGCGCTGGTACAGCCACAGCAAGTAAGCCGCGCCGAGAATCACTCCCGAGACGGCGAAGGCGGCCCACGTGCGGCTGGCCTCGAACGCGCCTTGCAGAATGGTGAACTCGCCGATAAAGCCGTTCAGCAGCGGCAGCCCCGCCGAGCTGAGCATGGCGATGGCGAAGACGACGGAGTAGATCGGCATCACGTGCGCCAGCCCGCCGTATTCCTTGATCTCGCGCGTGTGCCGCCGCTCGTAGACCACGCCCACGATCAGGAAGAGCATGCCGGTGGAGATGCCGTGATTGATCTGCTGAATCACCGAACCGGCGATGCCGTTCGGATTCAGCGAAAAGATGCCGAGCGTGCAGAAGCCCAGGTGGCTGACCGAAGAATACGCCACCAGCTTCTTCCAGT
>CAYOTD010000554.1:0-3971 GCA_964406685.1 uncultured Solibacteraceae bacterium
TGGCTCGTCAACCGCGAATCTGCGGATCTACGAGAATTCGGGCCATTGAAGTATACTCTCTACCAACGGAGTTGAAACGGTGAACCTGACGCGTCGTGAGTTCGTTGCCGGAAGCACGGCGGCGGGCTGACAACTTGACTCCACTCGACGGGATCTCACGATGAACGGACGCGAACGGATCCATCGGACGATGCGGCACCGGGAGCCCGACCGCGTGCCGGTGATGTGCCAGCTCTCCATCGGCCACTACAACCTCAACGGCGGCTACAAGCCGCACGAGATCTGGTACGAAACCGAGGCCTTCGCGGACGCTTGCGTCACCCTCGCGCGGCGCTACGCCTTCGACGGCATCCTGGTGGTGCTGACCGGCCGGCCGCCGGGTTACCTCGACAACGTGTCTTCGCTCAAGGAGGACGACGAAGGCCAGTGGATCGCGTGGCGCAACGGCGACCGCACCTTCCTGCCGTGGGACGACATGCCGCACCACTATCCGGCGGACACCTCCCGGCCCACGCGCGCGGATTTCGGCGCCTTCGACCCGGACCGCGACATCGCCCGCATCGACGGGTTTCTGGGCTACGTCTGGAACGTGCTCTATCACATCCAGGAAGTCCCGGGGAAACCCGACTTGGGTCCCTTGCGGACGGGCGGCATCCCGGACTACCTGTTCCGCGCCTTCGATCTCGTCAAGGCGCGCGCCGGTGAGGAGCTTTCCATTCACGGTTCGGTGTATTCGCCCATCACTCATTTCGTCGAGCTGTTCGGCTATGAGCCCGCGCTGATGGCGATGGTCACCGACCCGGGCAAGGTGCACGCCGTGCTCGACCGGCTGACCGAGGGCGTCATCGCGTGGGGCCTGGCGCTGGCCGCACGCGGCGCCGATGCACTGGATCTTTCCTCCGCCTTCGTGGCCGCGCCGTTTCTGTCCCGCCGCGCCTACCGCGAATTCGTCCTGCCCTACGAGCGCCGGGTGAACGAGGCGCTGCGGGCCGCCGGCGCCATCGTCTATACGCACAGTTGCGGCAAGATCGGCGACCGGCTCGACCTGCTGGCTGAGACGGGCACCTGCGGCATCGACACCCTCGACCCGCCGCCGCTGGGCAACTGCGAGCTGGCCGACGCCAAGCGGGAGTTCGGCGAACGGTTGTTCTTCAAGGGCAACATGAACTCGGTGGCGCTGCTTCAATACAAGACGCGCGAAGAGGTGCTGGCCGAGGCGATGCGCCCGTTGCGCATCGGCAAACCGGGCGCCGGCTACATTCTCAGCACGGCCTGCTCGGTGGCGCCGCGCGTGGAGCCCTGGAAGCTCGAGCTGCTGGCGCCGCTGGCCGATGATATGGGCCGCTACGGCTGATCAGTTGTACCAGTTGCGAATCCGCACTTCGACGCCGCTGCCGGCCAGGGCCTTCTCGAAAGCCGACAGGTCCGCGCCGCGGTAGTGGTACGGGTAGACGGCCTTGGGCTTGAAGGCGCGCACCATCTCGGCCGCCTCCTCGGGCGTCATTGTGTACGGCAGGTTCATGGGAATGAAGGCCACGTCGATATCCTTGAGCGCGCGGGCTTCGGGGATGTCCTCGGTGTCGCCGGCGATGTAGATCCGCTTGCCGCCGAAGGTGAGCACGTAGCCGTTGCCGCGGCCCTTCTCGTGAAAGACCACGCCGTCGGGCCGCTTCCGCTTGATGTTGTACATGGGAACGGCCTCAATGGCCCACTTGCCCAGCGTCCTGGTCTCGCCGTTTCCCATGACGGCGGCGCCGGCCACGGACTTGGCCGCGGCTTCCGGCGCGATGATGCGCATCTGCGCCTTCCGCAGCCGCTCGATGTTGCTGATGCTGAGATGATCGCTGTGGCTGTGGGTCAGCAGGATCAGATCCGCCTTGGGCAGGTTGTCGTACTTGCCCATCGCCGGATCGACATAGATCACCTGGCCCGGAACCTGAAGCATCAGGCTGGCGTGCTGAATCGGAGTGATCATGACGGTTCCCTCCGATGTCTTCAGCTCATCGAACAGCAACGCTGTCTGCGCGGACAGGGCGGCGGCGAGAAGCAGGGCGATCAGCAGGCATCTCATATCCACTCATTCTACGCCCGCGCGATGGGGAGACCGGGGAACTTGCTACAATTGAGGACTTCCGATGTCCAAGCGCGTCACGCTGTTCGTCACCTGCCTGGTCGATCAGCTCTTCCCGAAGGTCGGCTTGGGGGCGGCGGAGGTGATCGAACGCCTCGGGTATGAGATCGATTTTCCCGAGGCCCAGACCTGTTGCGGGCAGCCGGCCTTCAACAGCGGCCACTGGGACGAGGCCCGCCAGGTGGCGCGCCACTTCCTGGATGTGTTCCGCGGGGCGGAGTGCGTGGTCTGCCCCTCGGGTTCTTGCGCTTCGATGGTGACGCACCACTACGAAGAGCTGTTCGCGGCGGAGTCCGGGCGGCTCGACGAGGTCCGGGATTTGAAACCGCGCGTGTGGGAGTTCTCGCAGTTCCTGCTGGAAGTGGCGAAGGTCGAGGACGTCGGGGCGCGCCTGGAGCGCGTGGTCACCTTCCACGACAGTTGCCACGGACTGCGGGAGCTGCGCATCAAGGACGGCCCGCGCCGCCTGCTCGGCTGCGTTCGCGGGCTGGAGTTGCGCGAGATGGACGCCGCGGAGGAGTGCTGCGGCTTCGGCGGCACGTTCTCGGTGAAGTTCCCGGAGATCTCGGGCGGGATGGCGCGCACCAAGATCGACTCAATCCTGCGCACCGGGGCCGACACGGTGGTCGGAGTGGACTCGAGTTGCCTGATGCAGATCGAAGGCGCGCTGCGCCGCGCGGGTTCGCCGGTGCGCACGCTGCACCTGGCCGAGGTGCTGGCTTCGCGGTGAGGCTCTCATGACGGCGCCGGACAATATCAAGACCGCCCTTGCCGACAGCCGTTTGCAGGAGGCGATCTACGCCGCCACCGCCCGGCTGGTGGACCACCGCAAGGGCGTGGTGAGCCCGGACGTCCTGCCGGAGTTTCAGGAGTTGCGCGGCGCGGCCAACGCCATCAAGCGCCACACCATCGAGAACCTCGACTACTATCTCGAGCAACTGGAGGCCAACCTCGCCCGCCGCGGCGGCCGGGTCGTCTGGTGCCGGGACGGCGAGGAGGTCGCGCGCTTCCTGGTGAAGCTGGCGGCGGAGAAGGGCGCCCGGCTGGTGGTGAAGTCGAAGTCGATGACCACCGAGGAAATCGACCTCAACGAGAAACTCGAACAGGCGGGCATCGAGGCGGTGGAGACCGACCTGGGCGAGTTCATCATCCAGCTTCTGCGCCAGCGGCCCTATCACATCGTCGCTCCCGCCCTCCACCTGACCCGCCACCAGGTCGCCGACGTCTTCACCGAACGGCTGGGCGTCGAGCGGGAGACGGTCATCGAGAAGCAGACCCTGATCGCGCGCCGCGTACTGCGGGAGAAGTTCCTGGAGGCCGACATCGGCGTCAGCGGCGCCAACTTCCTGCTGGCCGACAGCGGAACCGTGGTGCTGTGCACGAATGAAGGCAACGCGCGGCTCACCACCACCGCGCCGCGCATCCATGTCGCCATCGCCGGCATCGAGAAGGTGATTCCGCGCGCCGCCGACCTGGCCGTGTTTCTGAAACTGCTGGGCCGCAGCGCCACCGGGCAGCCGCTGACGGTGTACACGTCGTTTCTGAGCGGGCCGCGGCGCGAGGGCGAGATCGACGGCCCGGAGGAGTTCTACCTGGTGCTGCTCGACAAGGGCCGCACCCAGGTGCTGGCGGACGAGGAGAAGCGGCAGTCGCTGTACTGCATCCGATGCGGCGCCTGCCTGAATCACTGCCCGGTTTACCGCAAGATCGGCGGGCACAACTATCCGTGGGTCTACTCGGGGCCGTTGGGCGCCGTGATCTCGCCCCTCTATCAGGGAGTCATGCGCGACCCCTGGCTGCCCTTCGCGTCGAGTCTGTGCGGCGCCTGCGGCGAGGTCTG
>CAYOTD010000555.1:0-3970 GCA_964406685.1 uncultured Solibacteraceae bacterium
ATCTGCCGCAGGTACCAGTAGAGCGTCAGGCGCGTCTGCACGGCGATGGGCACGCAGACAAAGGTCCAGGTCAGCACCGCGAGCAGGTTGCCCAGCAGCAGGCCGACGAGGACGTCGCGGGTGCCGACGCCCCAACTGACGAACAGGGCGCCGATGACGAACTCCGTGCCGGCGACGTGCTCGCCGGCCAGCAGGGCGGCAAAGTGCCACCAGGGTTGCAGCCGCTCACGCGGAACCGGGGCCCGCTCGAATTCGTGCAATTTGTCGAGGGCTTGAACGATGCGGCTTTCGCCGTGGGTGGGTGTGCTCGCCATGCGCCATCCTCGGTCTGTGGCGGGTCGCGGTAGTGCGGCCGGTGCCATTTGGACGGCGAGTCTAGGCGCGCGGGAGCGGGGCTGCAACTGAGGCGTGGGAACGAGGAGCGGGGAAGAGGGAACAGGGAACAGAGGCGGTGCGTGGCGGCGTGAGCGCGGTCCGGACGGGCGAAGCTCCTGCTGGGCCGGAAGAGCCCAGCCGCTACCGGGCCGACTTCCTTACACGGCCGATTCGGGGGTCGGCTGCGACCGTCACCCGCGGGGGCCGACGCCACACCAGCGGCGAGACGCCGACACCGCTCGGCAGCAAAGCGGAGCTCTGCTTTCCCCACCGGGAGCGAAGCTGTAGCTTCGCTCTACGAGTACACTGGTGGGCGGTGCCCACCCTACGCCTACTGCGCCTACGCCGTCGCGGGATCAGGGGCTTCGGGATTCAGGCCCAGCTCCTCGATGACCTGCGGCAGGCGGTTGGCGTCGAACTGCTGGCGACGGGCCAGCGCCGTCAGCGCGGCCAGCGTGACGTGCTCCGCGTCGATCTGGAAATGCCGGCGGAGGTTCTCACGCGTTTCACTCCGGCCGAAGCCGTCCGTGCCCAGCGCGTGCAGACCCGCCGGCGTCCAGGGGCAGAGCCGTTCCGGGACCGAGCTGATGTAGTCCGATGTAGCCACCACCGGCCATGGCTCGTCCGCAAGCGAGGTGGCGATGTGCGGCCGGCGCGGCGCCTCGCCGGGATGCAGGCGGTTCCAGCGCTCGCAGCTCAGCGCGTCGCGATAGAGCTCGTTGTAGCTCGTGACGCTCCAGACATCCGCGGCCACGCCATACTGCTGAAGGATCTCCTGCGCCTCGATGGTCTGGTTCAGTATGGCCCCGCTTCCGAAAAGGTGCGCCCGCAAACGAAGATCCTTCCGCGCGAAGGGCCTCGTTGAGCAGCGGCCCACTGCCGAACAGATGCACGCGCGGCGCGTCCCCGGGGGGGTCCGCGGGCTTCAGCTTGTAGAGGCCCCTGAGGACACCCTCGCGCACCGGCACGCGGCCCGGCACGTCCTCCGGCAGCCCGGGCATGTGGTACGTCTCGTTGTAGACGGTCAGGTAGTAGAAGACGCTTTCGCCGGCCTCGTACATCCGGCGAATGCCATCCTGGATGACGAACGCCAGCTCGTAGGCGAAGGCGCAATCGTACGACACGCAGTTGGGCACGGTGCTGGCGTGCAGCAGGCTGTGGCCGTCCTGGTGCTGGAGCCCTTCGCCGTTGAGCGTCGTCCGGCCGGCGGTGGCGCCGACGAGAAAGCCGCGGGTGCGGATGTCGCCGGCGGCCCAGATCAGATCGCCGACGCGCTGGAACCCGAACATGGAGTAGAACAGGAAGAACGGGATGGTGGACACGCCGTGCGTGGCATAGGCGCTGCCCGCGGCGGTGAAGGACGCCATGGCACCGGCTTCGGTGATGCCCTCTTCGAGGATCTGCCCGTTCTTGCGCTCCTCGTAGCGCATGAGCAGGTGCGAATCGACCGGCTCATAGAGCTGCCCGACGTGCGAGTAGATGCCGTACGTGCGAAACAGGGCTTCCATGCCGAACGTGCGGGCCTCGTCGGGGACGATGGGCACGATCAGCTTGCCGAGTTGCGGTTCAGCGAGCAGGCGGGCGAGCATGGTCGCCGCTGCCGCGCAGGAACTCGTCGAAAAACTCGACCGTGGGCGCTGCGAGGGGCTGCGCGCGGACCTTGCGGTGCGGGACGGAGCCGCCAAGGGCGCGGCGGCGTTCCATCAGATAGTTGAACTCGCGGCTGTCTTCGGCGAAGCGGCAGAACGGCGCCTCGTCGATTTCGTCGTCGCTGATGGGGATATCGAAGCGGTCGCGGAACGCCCGCAGCTCGTCCTCGTTGAGCTTCTTCTGCTGATGCGTGATGTTGCGGCCCTCGCCGGCCTCGCCCAGCCCGTAGCCCTTGATCGTCCGCACGAGGATGACAGTGGGCTGGCCGGAGTGCGTGGTGGCGGCGGCGTAGGCGGCGTAGACCTTCTCGGGGTCGTGGCCGCCGAGGCGCAGGTTGCGGATCTGTTCGTCGGTGAGGTGGTCGACGAGCCGCAGCATGCGCGGGTCGCGGCCGAAGAAGTGCTCGCGCGAATACGAGCCGGGCTCGACCACGAAGCGCTGATACTCGCCGTCGACGACCTGGCCGAGGTGCTCGATCAGCAGTCCTTCGGTGTCGGCGGCGAAGAGCGGATCCCAGTCGCGGCCCCAGATGACCTTGATGACGTTCCAGCCGGCGCCGCGGAAGGCCGCTTCGAGTTCCTGGATGATGCTGCCGTTGCCGCGGACGGGGCCATCGAGGCGCTGCAGGTTGCAGTTGATGACCCAGGTGAGGTTGTCGAGCTTCTCGCGGGCGGCGAGGGTGATCGCGCCCAGGCTCTCCGGCTCGTCCATTTCGCCGTCGCCGAGGAACGCCCAGACGCGCGCGGCGCTGGTGCGGGCCAGGCCGCGGTCTTCCAGGTAGCGGTTGAAGCGGGCCTGGTAGATCGAGCTGATGGGGGCGAGGCCCATCGAGACGGTGGGGAATTCCCAGAAGTCGGGCATGAGCCAGGGGTGCGGATACGACGACAGGCCGCCACCGGCGGCGAGTTCGCGGCGGAAGTTGTTCAGGTGCGCCGCGTCGATCCGGCGTTCGAGATAGGCACGGGCGTAGATGCCGGGCGAGGCATGGCCCTGGAAGAAGATCTGGTCGCCGGAAGAGGTTTCCGTCTTCGCGCGGAAGAAGTGGTTGAAGCCGATTTCGTAGAGCGTGGCGCAGGAGGCGAAGGTGGAGATGTGTCCGCCGATGCCGCTGGACACGCGATTGGCGCGGACGACCATGGCCATCGCGTTCCAGCGGGCGAAGCTCTTGATGCGACGTTCGATTTCGCGGTCGCCCGGGAACGGCGGCTGCTCGGCGCGCGGGATGGTGTTGATGTAGGGGGTGTTGGCGGCGACGGGGATGGGGACCTGCCGCTTCAGCGCCCAGCGGTGCAGCTGGTCCAGAAGGTACTGCGAGCGCCGCGTGCCGCCGTGGCGGTGAACCGCTTCGAGCGACGCGAGCCACTCGGCGGTTTCCAGGGGGTCGGTATCGTGGGGGTCCGGTTGTACGGTTGGATCGAGATCGATGTCGGCCATAAACCTAGGGTAGTCGCGGATGGGGCAGCGTCAACCCGCGGGCGGGGCCGGGGCGCAAGTTGCCAGTGGAAAAGCAGTTGCGTTTGGCGGGCGGCGGGGATTGCATGGCCAGTGGCGATCTCGTAGACTACTGGGTTCCAGTATCGAGGCAGGCTGAGGCCCGCGGTGAAGGAGCGAACGTGTACGCGATTATTGAAGACGGCGGCAAGCAGTACAAGGTGAGCACGGGCGACATGCTCCTCATCGAGCTGAAGGAACTCCCTGAAGGCCAGACGGACATCACTTTTGACCAGGTGCTCAGGCTGGGCGAGGGCGCCGATGCCAAGATCGGCACGCCGTGGGTCAACGGCGCGACCGTCAGTGCCAAGTTGGTGCAGCGGCTGAAGACCCCCAAGGTCCGCGGCGTGAAGTTCCGCCGGCGGAAGGGTTACATGAAGACCTGGGGGCACCGCCAGAAGATGCTGAAGGTCGAAATCGGCACGATCAATGCCTAGCGGCGGGTGCGGGTTTC
>CAYOTD010000556.1:0-2582 GCA_964406685.1 uncultured Solibacteraceae bacterium
GGCGCTACGCCTCGCGTCCGGCCCCACCCATCGCCGCCGCCTCCGACCCCCAGGTGCGGGAGAGCGTGCTGCTGGCCGCCGTGGGCGATTGCCTCGAGCGGTCCGAGTTGGTGCTGGCCGAGTTGGCCAACGCCGGCGAGGCGGGCCCCCGCAACATCTCCTCCGAACAGGCGCGCGCCGCCATCCTCATCGGTGAAACGCGCCTTTACCGGCAGACCGCCGCCGCCGCGGGCAATACCCCGGTAGCCGACCTGCTGGACGACATCGAACGTCTGCTGCTCGACGTGGCGCGCGGGCCATCCGACCTGACGCCGGCGCAGGTGCAGGGACTTCGCCGGCGCCTGGACGCCGAGGGTATCGTCTTCAAGATCCGGGTGGTCAACTCGAACGTGCGCACCCGGCAGACTCTGTAAAGGAACGGAACATGGGCATGAAACATATTTTGATTTCCGCGGGCGCGAGCCTGCTGCTGGTGGCGATGCTCCAGGCTCAGGTGGCTCCTCCGGCGCCGCCCGCGCCGGTCCCGGCGCCGCGGGCGTTCCCCGCGGACATCGACACCGATGTCGATATCGACCTTCCCGATCTCTCGCGCATCCAGGCCAAGATCCAGGCCGAGATGGAGGTGCGCCGGTCGGAGATGGAGGCGCGCGGCGCCGAAATGGCGGCCCGCGCGGCCGAGATGGCCGTGAACCTCAGGGGCCTTGCCCCGATGCTCTCCTCCGAGCCGTTCTTCAAGGGCCGCCACGACAGCCCGGAACGCCTCTACGACCGCGGCCAGCGCGCCCTCGATGGCCGCCGTTGGGACGAAGCGCTCGACTACTTCTCGCAGGTGGTGGCGCGCGGCGGCGCCCGCGCCGACGCCGGTCTCTATTGGAAGGCGTACACGCTTAACAAGCTGGGCCGGCGCGACGAAGCCCTCGCCGCCCTCGCCGAGCTGCGCAAGGCGCACGCCCAGAGCCGCTGGCTCGACGACGCCAAAGCGCTGGAGATCGAAGTGAAGCAGGCCGCCGGGCAACCGGTGAAACCGGAAAGCCAGGACGACGAAGAGCTGAAGCTGATGGCCATCAACGGCATCATGGAGACCGACACCGAGCGCGCCGTCCCGCTGCTCGAGAACCTGCTGAAGGGATCCCAGTCGCCGAAGCTGAAAGAGCGCACCCTGTTCGTGCTGGCACAGAGCGATTCGCCGCGCGCCCGGCAGGTCATCGAACAGGTCGCCCGCGGCGGCACGGGCAACCCCGACCTTCAGTTGAAGGCCATTCTCCTGTTGAGTTCGCGGAGCAAGAAGAGCGGCGACAGCGGCCCGCTGCTGTGGGAGATCTACCGGAGCACGAACTCGGTCGAAGTGAAGGAGCGCATCCTGCATTCCCTGGTCGCCGGCGGAAACTTCGAACGCCTGCTGGAAGTGGCGCGCACCGAAAAGGACCCCAAGCTGCGACGCACGGCCATCTACTCGTTGAGCTCGATGAAATCGGCGCAGACCGGCGACAGCCTGACCGCCCTCTATGGCGGCGAGTCCGATCAGGAAGTGAAGAAGGCGATCGTCAACGCCCTCGGCGGGCAGCGCAACGCCAAGGCGCTGGTCACCCTCGCGCGCAAGGAAAACGACCCCCAGATGAAGCGCGAGATCGTCGCCCGGCTGACCGGCATGAAGTCGAAGGAAGCCTCCGACTACCTGATGGAGCTGATCCGGTGAAACTCGCGCTATGGCTCGCGGCGGCGCTGCCGCTGGCGGCGCAGCCCCCGAAACTCGTCAACGTGCAACTGGACTCCCGCCCGGCGGCGGCCGGATTGGAGAGCGTCGTCCGGACGCTGGAAGCCGCCCAGCCGCAGCCGGCCTGGATCGCCTACACCGTTCCCGCCGCGCGCTCCCGCCAGTTCGGCTGCGATTGTTGCTGGAACGACGGCGGGCTCAGCATCTCCGGCGGCACGGTCCACCTCGAGCCCCCCGCCCAGGTTCTGATCCTGATGCGCGTCGACGCCAACCGCGTCGGACGCATCCGCGCGCTGGCGCCCGACTGCGACCTCGACGCCGGCGGCGTTCCCTTCCATTGGCTGACCGGCGTCGCCCCGGCCCAGAGCGCCGCCTTGCTGGCGCGCTTCGCCACCGAACGCGAGCCCCTGAGCGACGCCGCCATCTACGCCCTCTCGCTGCACGCCGGCGCCGAGGCCGACACCGCGCTCGACGGGCTGCTGCGGCCCGAGCAGCCCGACTGGCTGCGCCGCAAGGCGGTAAGCGGGCTCCGCTCCTTCGACCGCCTGACCGGGCTGGCGCGGACCGACCGCAGCCTCGAAGTCCGCCGCCGCGCCATGTCGCGCCTGCGCCATTCGCGCGACCCGCGCGCCTTCGCCTTCTTCGAAGAACTGCTCACGAAGCGATAGCCGTTCTTCACTCCCGGTAAACGATTGTTTCAATGTTTTGACTTCCGTTGAGGGCAGCATCGACGCTATCATGCGGTCCTGAGCCGATGAACCGCTCTCTCTACCCCTGGGCCGTGCTGGCCTTGTTCTGGCTGATGTACTTCCTGAATCACGCCGACCGCCAGATCCTGTTCTCGGTCTTTCCCCTGGTCAAGCAGGAT
>CAYOTD010000556.1:2592-3957 GCA_964406685.1 uncultured Solibacteraceae bacterium
GTCTACGCCATCCTGGTGCCATTCGCCGGGCTGCTGGGCGACGCCGTCAGCCGCAAGCGGATCATCGTCGCCGCGCTGCTGGTGTGGAGCGCCACCACGGTTTCCTCCGGCCTGGTGTCCGGCTTCCTGCTCTTCCTGGTGCTGCGCGCAATGACCGGCGCCGGCGAAGCGTTCTACTATCCCGCCGCCACCTCGATCATCAGCGACTACCACGGCTCGTCCACGCGCGCCCTCGCCATGTCGATCCACCAGACCAGCCTCTACTTCGGTGTCGTCGTCAGCGGCACGCTGGCCGGCTACATCGGGCAGCTTTTCGGCTGGCGCACGGCCTTCCTTGCTTTCGGCGCCGCCGGAATCCTGGTCGCGTTGGTGGCGCTGAAGACGCTGCGCGAACCCGTGCGCGGGCAGGCCGAGCAAAGCGCCCCCGCCGCCGAAGGGAGCGTCCTGGAGCGCCTGGGCTGGATGTTCCGCCGCCCCACCCCGATCGCCCTGATGCTCTGCTTCTGCGGCATGAGCTTCACCAGCGTCGCCGTGGTCACCTGGATGCCAACGCTGATCTACCGTGAGTATCATTACAGCCTGGCCGAGGCCGGCTTCCACGGCACCTTCTATCACCAGTTGGGCGCCTTCCTCGGAGTGCTTTTTGGTGGATGGCTGGCGGATCGCTGGGCGGCGCGCACCTGCCTGGGCCGGCCTCTGGTTCAGGCCGCGGGCCTGCTGTGCTCGGTGCCTTTCATCTATTGGATCGGGCACGCCGGTTCGGCCGGCTCGGTCTTTGTCGCGCTGGGCCTGTTCGGCGTATTTCGCGGGCTGTACGATTCGAACCTGTTCGCCTCGCTCTATGAAGTCATCCCGCCCAACGCGCGCGCCACCGGCACCGCGCTGATACTCTCGGCGGGGTTTCTGATCGGCGGCTCGTCGCCGGTCATCGTGGGCCGCCTCAGCCAGACCATGGGCCTCGGCCCCGCTCTCGGCTCCACCGCCGTCTGCTATCTGACCGCCGGTGTCATCATGATTCTGACTGCCTGGTTGTGGTTTGAAACCGACGCCCGCAGGATGAGGACGCAATGAAGATCGTTGACCTGAAGACGCACGCCGTCGCCGTGCCCACCGAGGCGCCGCTGCGCCACTCCACCGGAGTTCACCCCGGCTACTTCGTCCGCACGATCATCGAAGTCGTAACCGACGAGGGCCTGGTCGGCCTCGGCGAAGTCGGCGGCGGCGACCAGACCGGCCTGTTCCAAAAGCTCAAGCCGCGTCTGATCGGGGAAGACCCCTTCCACATCGAGCGGATCAAGCAGAAGTCGCTGCGCCAGATCTACTACATCTCCAACCCGCGCGCCTACGCCGCCATCGAGATCGCCT
>CAYOTD010000557.1:0-3936 GCA_964406685.1 uncultured Solibacteraceae bacterium
GTGTCGATGTAGCCGTGATGGTTCAGGATGGCCGCATCGACCGGCCCGACGGCTTTGGCCACCGGCGTCTCGACGTCCTGCCAGGCGGGATAGCCCGGCGAGGGAAGGCCCGGGATATCGCCTCCGTTGAAGTAGTCGAACTTGCCGTAGCTCAGCCGGAACGAGATGCTGCACATGTTCTCGCTGGGCCAGTCCGCGCGCGGCACGGTCTCCAGGGCGGGGAAGTGCCGGCGGGTCACGGTGCCCACCCCCGTCCACACTTCGCCGTTGGCGCCGACATTGCGGAATTCGAACTCGGGGAACTTTCGCGGTTCGCGCCGCAGGACCACCTGGTCGTTGCGGCCGGGCGTGAATCGCTCGACCTTCAGGCCGTTGTGCTGGCTCTGCCAGGCGGCGAACGCGCGGTAGTTCTTGGTGGCGTCGTCGTCGACCGGAGCGGGATAGATGTAGTCCGGCCATCCGCGGTCCAGCAGCTTGCCGATCCTGAGGTTCTCGCCGACATGCGTTAATCCGGTCAGCTTGTACGCGCCGGACTTCGACGCCGGAGCGGAAGCAGCGGGAACGCCCATGTGATCGCCGTGAAAATGCGTGAGCAGCACGTAGTCCAGAGCCGGCTGCGGGTCGTGCCGCAGAGCGTGGCGGATGTAGCGGGCGATCCACTCTCCCGCCGGGCGCGAACCATCCGGCCGATCCGGAGTGTGGCGGGGCGTCTTGCTGGAGAGTTCCCCCGCATCCACCAGCAGGGTTGTTCCATCGGGGAGAACGTAGAGTCCCGAGTTCCCCCGGCCGGTGCTGATCTGGTGGATCTCCAGCATGCCCGGCCGCCAGGGCGAGATCTCGCGGCCCACGGCATCCTGAGCGGGAAGGACCGGTGCCAGCGCAAGAACGAGCAAAGCGCACAGTCGCATCTTTACAGGCTATCGCAACCAACGTGCCCGAAGCAGCGGCGCCTGATATGATGAAAATGGAATCCCCACAAGGGCCGGTAGCTCAGTCGGTAGAGCATATGCCTTTTAAGCATAGGGTCGCGGGTTCGAGTCCCGCCCGGCTCACCAGTAATTCGTCTTTCTGCTGGTCAGCGCCCCTTCGCCGCCCAGGATAGAACCGCTTCGGCGACTGTAGCCTATCGACCTCGATCCTTGGGTCTGATAACGAAGATTATGTAAAGAAATATTGGCCCCGGAAAAATGCCCGGCGGAGGGTGCCCCCTACCGCCGGGCTTGAGGGAAGAAGAACACTACGAAACTCGTTATCTGCCCCGGCCGCCGGAGGACCGCCCCTGGGACCCACCGCCGCCACCACGGGAGCCGCCGCCTCCGCCGCCCGACATTCCACCGCCCCCTCGGGAGCCCCCGCCATCGCTGCGGCTCATTCCGCCCCCGCTGTAGGAAGGGCTTCCACCGCTACGCGACATTCCGCCCCCGCTGTAGGAAGGGCTTCCGCCTCCTCGTGTCATCCCGCCGCCGCTGTAGGACGGCCTTCCACCACCGTAGGACTCTCCACCGCCTCTCATGGAGGGCGAACTCATCGGCGGCCGCGATTCCGACCTGGAGCCGACGCCCCCGCTATAGCTCTCCGACCGCGACGGTGCACGCTCGCGCACGATGGGCGAGCTCAGTCGGTACGGCTCCGCGCCCCTGCGCTCGCCGCTCGGCGAGGAGGGCGACTCCGACCGGCGATACCCACTGTCGCCGCCGCCCCGGATTTCCGTGGTTCCCCGCGATGGCTCGGAGAACCGCCTCCAGCTATCCTGCGAGCGGCCCGTGGATTCCGAGGACCGCGGCGACCCGGTCATGCCCTGCCGCCCTTCGCCGCCCGAGATATCGCGCCGGCTGCCAAAGCCGCTGTCGCTGCTGGTCATCCCCGGAGACTCGCTCCGGCTGCTGCCTTCAAAGCGCCTCCATCCGCTGCCACTCTCCCGGCTGCGGGTTGCGGGCTCCATCGTGCGGGTCGCCTCCCTGCTGCGGAAGGAACTGTCCGACCGCGCGGCACCTTCTGCGGAACGAATCCCGGCATCGGAACGGCTTCCTTCACCCACGCGCCGCCACCCGCCTGCCGAGGCGCCGCCATCCGCCACACGGCTTCCTCGCGCCGCCTCGGCGGATCGCGGCTCTCCAAACGCCCCGCGCGTAGCCTGCTCCATCCCTCGCCGCTGATCGTCGAAGCTCACCCGCTGCACCGGGGCCGGCTGCCGGCGGGAGTAGAACCGCTCGTTGTCGGATGACCGCGGCGTCGTGCCCGCCCGCACTTCGCGGTCGCTCATCCGCAGGCTCTCGCGGCCCGGTGTCACTGGCATCTGGCCGCGGACCAACCCTGCACCCCGAGCCTGATCGTCGCTCACCCTCACGAAGCCGCTGCGGTGGCCGCGCCCAAACTCGCCCGCGCCCACGCCCGTCATCCCGCCCGGCACACGGGCATTCCGGTACCCGCTGCGCATGTCGTAGTTGTGGACCATTTCGAAGTGACGTCCGTGAGCGCCACGGTCCCGGAAACCGTGATAGTAGCGATGCCCGTACCAGGGATGGTAGGGCTCAAAGGGCGCCAGCGGGACCCAGCCGATGTGGCCGAAGCCGATCCCGAAACCGCCGCCGTGGCCCCACCCGAAGAACGCCACCAGGCCCGGGCTCCAATAGTGGCGGTGATGCCTCGGTCCCGGCCACCAGCACCAGCGGTTGCGGTGATGGAACCAACGCCCGTAGTGATACGGCGCCCAGCCCCACGGATCGTAGCTGATCCAGCTCCATCCGTACCAATCGATCCAGCTCCAACGACCGTAATAATACGGCGTCCAGTCGTAGGCCACTCGCGGCGCCCACACCCAGCCGTAGCTTTCCGCTTGAATCCAATCGCCGTACCCGTCCAGGTCCTCGGCGCCATAGATGTCGGAGCTGACATATTGATAGGACCGGGTGCGCTCCAGTTGCCGGTCCCGGTTCTCGTTCCACCGGTCCCAGTCGTCCATCCGGACAGCCGCCACCACCTGAAACTCGGGATCGGAGGCCGATCCGCGCGCCATCATCGTGCGCCCGGCCGAGAGCCGCTCGGAACCCCGCGGCGTATAGATCTCCGCTTCCCCGGCTCGAACTGTTATCTCGGAGGTCCCATCCTCCCGGACCGTCACCCGGTAACTGCCCCGCTGCAAGGGCCGGACCGACACGCTCGGCGTGCTGATTTCCACATCCGACCGGCTGTCGCGCAGCACCCGGAAGGTCGCCGTGCCGCGAGCGATCTGCAACTGGTAGCGCTGGTACTCCAACTCCGACAGGCGCACTTCGGAGTTCTCGTCCAGGCGAATCATGTTGGCGAAGTCGAACTGGAGTTCGGCGCGCGACTGCGGCCCGCACACCAGGCGGTCCTGGACCACCAGCGGAGCGTTGATCGCCGCCGCGATCCACTCGCCCGCGTCGCCCCGGCGCACCGAAACGTCGCCGCTGATCACGCTGATCCGGGCCACTCCCCGGCCCGGGCCTTCTTCCTCGGCCCAGGCACATGCCGCCAGAGCCCCTACCGCCACCATCACCTTGAATGCCGGTTTCATCGGACTCCTCCTTCGACTGCCGCAGTGTTCCTCGCACGCCGGGGTCCAAATGCGATCTCTTTGATTCTCCTGCCAGTTCCGCTATGATGTCTGCTTATGCCGGTGGCCGAAAACCACCAACCTGATCGCATTCGACCACCTGCGGTGTGGTGGCTGCGGCTCGCCGTCCCTATCCTCTTGTCGCTGCTGGTGATCGGCTTCCTCTGGAAGCTGGCCCTCACGGACGAGTTTCTCTGGATGGACTCCCCCGACCTAGCCAACCAGGTTCTCCCCTGGTTTCAGTTCCAGGCGGGCGAGGTCCACGCCGGCCGGATCCCGCTCTGGGACCCCTACCAGTGGTGCGGGCAACCCCTGCTCGGGCAGATGCAGCCCGGCACCGCCTATCCTTTGAATTGGAT
>CAYOTD010000558.1:0-3929 GCA_964406685.1 uncultured Solibacteraceae bacterium
TGGCGCACTGCATGGAGGGCGCTCTGATGGCCGCCGCCGCGCTCCGCTTCCACGGCCGCCCGGCGCTGCTGGTAGACCTGGAAGCCGTGCGCGACGACGATCACGTCCTCGCCGTGTTCCGCGAGGGCGGGCTGTGGGGAGCGGCGGCCAAGTCCAACTACGCGGGCCTCAGGTTCCGCGAGCCGGTCTACCGGACGCTGCGCGAGCTGGTGATGTCCTACTTCGAGCACTATTTCAACCTGCGTGGCGAAAAGACGCTGCGCGCCTACTCGCGGCCGGTGAATCTGAAGCGGTTCGACCCGATCGGGTGGATGACCGCCGAAAAGGACGTCTGGGCCATCCCCGAGCATCTCTGCGTGATCCCGCACGTGGCGCTGCTGCCCGACGGCGTCGAGCGGAGGCTCAACCGCATGGACAAGCGGCTGTTCGCCGCCGGGCTGGTAGGGCGGGTAACCTGAGCCCGTCGAAGCTGCCGTACCATAAGTTCATGAATCGCGCCGCCCTCTTGTTCCTGGTTTGCGCCTTCGCTCTGCCCCTGGCCGCGGGCGATGTGTACGTCGCACCTACCGGCGACGACGTCAACCCGGGTAGCCTGGAAAAGCCGTTCGCCACTCTCGAACGTGCCCGCGACGCCGCGCGCGCCATCAAGAGCGAACCGGTCACGATCTGGCTGCGCGGCGGTGTCTACTTCCGGGAACGAACCCTCGCTCTGACCGCGGCCGATTCGGGCTCGGAGATCGCGCCGGTTATCTGGCGCGCCTGGCCGGGCGAAACGGTGCGGCTGATCGGCGGCCGGCGTATCGCGGAGTTCAAACCAGCCAGCGGCAAGCTGGTCCAGTGCGACCTCGCTGCGCAGGGCATCACCGACCACGGCAAACTCCAGGCGCGCGGTTTCGGTCGCGCCAATCTCGCCGCGGCGCTGGAGCTGTTCTTCAACGGATCGCCCATGACGCTGGCCCGCTGGCCCAATCGCGGCTGGGCGCGCCTCGCGGCGGCGCCCGACGGGCAGAAGGGCGCGCGATTCACCATGGAAGAGGACCGCGCCAAACGCTGGGAGAGCGCCCAGGACGTCTGGGTGCACGGCTACTGGACGTACGACTGGGCCGACTCCTACGAAAGCGTCGAGCGGATCGACGCCGCCGCCCGCGCCCTCACCACCCGCGCCCCGCACGGCGTCTACGGCTACACCGCCGGCCGGCGCTGGCGGGCGCTGAACCTGCTGGAAGAACTCGACGAACCGGGCGAGTACTACGTCGACCGCGCGCGCGGCATCCTCTACTTCTGGCCGCCGTCTCCGGTCGAGGGCGCCGAGGCGCTGGTCTCGATGCTGGCCACACCGCTGGTGACCTTCACCAACGTTTCGCACGTCACCCTCCGGGACCTGACCCTGGAAGTAACGCGTGGCGACGCGATCACCGTCAGCGGCGGCGCCCGCGTCACCATCGCCGGATGCCGCATCCGCAACATCGGCAACGCCGCCATCCGCGTCAACAGCGGGGTGGAGCACACCGTGCAAAGCTGCGACATCTCCGAGACCGGTGACGGCGGCATCTTCCTGACCGGCGGCGACCGGCCCAAGCTCACCCCCGCCGGGCACACCGCGGTCAACAACCATCTGTGGAACTTCAACCGCTGGGACCGCACCTACCGGCCGGCCATCACCGTGGCGGGAGTCGGCCAGCGCGTGCTGCGCAACCTGATCCACGACGCGCCCCACATGGCCATCGGTCTGTCCGGCAACGACCACCTGATCGAGGGCAACGACATCCACTCGGTGACCACCGAGACCTTCGACGCCGGCGCTTTCTACATGGGGCGCGACTGGACCTGGCGCGGCAACATCGTCCAGTACAACGCCTTCCGCAACCTGGGCGACGGCGACACCAACGGCGTCTACCTGGACGATTGCGCCAGCGGCACGCTTGTCTTCGCGAACTTGTTCCACCGCGCCAGCCGCGCCGTGCACCTGGGCGGCGGGCGCGACAACACCATCCTGAACAACGTCTTCGTCGAGTGCCAGCCGCCCATCAAGGTGGACGCGCGCGCCCTGGGCTGGGCCAACAAGTGGATCACCGGCGAGGACATGACCCTCTACGACCGCCTCAAGGCGATGCCCTACAAGGAACCGCCCTGGAGCGGCCGCTATCCCCAGTTGGTCAACATCCTCGACGACGAGCCCGGCGTCCCCAAGGGCAACCGCATCGCGCGCAACATCTTCTGGCGCGGCGTCCCGGTGCAGCTTCGGGACAACACCGCGAGGTGGGTCGCCATGGAGGACAACTTCGAAGGCGACCCGGGTTTCACCAGCGCCTCCGGCTTCGTTCTGAGTGACGACTCTCCCGCGCGCCGGCTCGGCATCGAGCCGCTCCCGGTCGCGATCATCGGCCTCTACGCGGATGAGCACCGCCCGGCGCCGCCCGACCCGCCGGTGGTCCACTGGCAGTTGACCGCCCCCAGCCTGTCGGCGGTGGCGATCAAGGTGGAGAACCTGGGACGCGCGGCCGCCTCCGGCGAATTCGAGCTATGGGTGTCCCCGGAGGGCGCGGCGAAGATCGTGGCCGAGGGCGGTTCCACCTACGCTCTCAACCCCGGCGAGGAGACCACGCTGCGTTACCGGCTGGAGGCCGCCGAAGCCATCGCCACGCTGACCGTGGGCGCGCAGCGCAAAGGGGACGTCGTCATACCGGCCGGCGTGCTCATCCGGCTGAGCAAGTAGCGGCCCGGATCAGAGCGTGGCGGCCTTGCCGCTCAGCTTGGTCTCCAGCCAGATCAGCAGCACCAGGAGGAAGACCAGCACGGTGCCCGCCAGAGGGAGCCAGACAACCACGCCGATATCCCAGTACTGGGCGAAGTAGCCCAGGGTGGCCGGAGCCAGAAGCCCGCCCGTCACCGCAATGGAGAAGACTCCGCTGAAGACACCCGGCTGGAAGGTGGGGAAGCGCGAGCCGATCATCTCCAGCGCCAGCGGGCAAATCACCGCGAACCCGCCGCCCACGAACAGGATGGCGGAGATGGCGCCGAATCGGTTGTCGGTGACGCTCAGGATCACGCAGCCGAACATCGCCGACAGGACGCTGGCCAGCAGCAGGCGTCCGTGGGGAACGCGGGGGAACAGCGCCTGCGCCACCAGCCGGCCCACCAGCAGCGCCATCCAGTAAAGCGCCAGCAGCATCAGGGACGTGGCCGGGCTCACGCCGATCCGCTGGTTGAGGAACAGCGGCAGCCAGCCGGCCAGGGCCCACTCGTTGCCGAACTGGAAGAAGAGCAGCAGCGCCATCAGGATGGCGCCCGGATTCTTGAAATCCGCCAGCAACTGCCGCGCCGGTAACCGTTCCTCCGCCGGCATCTCCACCAGCGGGCCGTGGGCGTAAAGGGCCGTGAAGAAGAATGGGATCATGGCGGCGAGGAACAGGATGCTGGGGACCGTATAGACGTAAAAGGCTCCCGCCACCAGCAGGGTGATCACCAGGCAGCCGAAACCGAACAGGATGCCGGCCAGGTTGATCGCTGCCGCCGGGTCCAGGCGGTAGGCGGGTCCGATGGCGTGGAAGATGGCCGAGTTCAGCAGCCCGGCGCCGAAACCCAGCACGAACAGCCCGAAGACGCGCCACCACGGCGCCGCCGGGGGAGAAAACAGGGCAAGAAACAGCAGGGCGCCGCAGCAGATGCCGCACGCCGTCAGCAGGGTGAACCGAATCCCCTTCCGCGGCAACAGGTCTTTGGCGGCACGGGAAGCGACCAGCAGCCCCAGGATCTGGCTCAGGAAGTAGTGGCCGATGATGTTGTACTGCGGCTTGAGATGATACCCCCACGCCGGCAGGATCGCCCCCAGGAACGCCAGGAACAGCCCGGAGAGAAAGAAACCGGACAGCGCCCTCCTGGCCGCCGAGGTTCGGAACCGTTCCTGAGGCTGGTCGATCTCCCTGGCC
>CAYOTD010000559.1:0-3920 GCA_964406685.1 uncultured Solibacteraceae bacterium
GACGGCGTGTTCGGGTATATGCGGATGGACCAGGTTGTGTCCATCCCCAACGTTGACAAGAACGTCGGCCTGGACGAATGGAAGATTCCGGGGACCAACGGCGGCATCCAGTACGCTAACGACAAGCGTTACGGCAGCGCTCCGTACATCGAGGGTTTCGGCTTCAGCTACATCGGGTTCGGAGCCGCCTGGGCGCCGGTCTGGAGGTATGAACGGAGCTACACCTATCAGACCAATTTCAGCAAGCTGCACGGGGCGCACGAGTTCCGCTGGGGCTTCGAGCCGCGCCGGCTGGAGTTGAATCACTGGCAGCCGGAGACGGCCAACCCGCGCGGCCAGATTACGTTTAGCGGCGGCGTGACGTACAATTCGGCCCTGAGCACCTCGCAGCGCGGTACGGCGAACGCGTACGCGGCGGCGTTGCTGGGGCTGGTGAACAGCTACTCGAAGTCGATTCAGTTTTTCGAGATGAAGACGCGGGAGTGGCAGCTTGCCTGGTATTTCCGCGACCGCTGGCAAGCCACCCGCCGGCTGACGGTGAACCTGGGGCTGCGCTACGAGTACTACCCGCTGATCAACCGCGGCGACCGCGGCATCGAGCGGTGGGACCCGGCCACCAACATCGTCTACTTCGGCGGGTTGGGCAACACACCGTGGAATGCGGGGATCGATGTCAGCAAGCGGCTGTTCGCCCCGCGCGTGGGATTTGCCTACCGCGTGGCCGAAGACACGGTGTTCCGTGTCGGCTATGGCATCACCTACGACCCGCTGCCCTTCGGCCGGCCGTTGCGCGGCTTATATCCGGCGACCCTGACCGGTTCGTGGGTGCCGACGGTTTCCACCTACGGCTGGTACAACCAAATCAACGAAGGCATTCCCGCGATCGAGACGCCCGACATCAGCAAGGGGTATGCCACGCTGCCCCTAAGCATCAACATGGGCACCCGGAGCCCGTGGGGCGGGATGCTGCATCGCGGCTATATCCAGAGCTGGAATGCCACTCTGGAACGCAAGCTGCCCTTCGAGATCCTGGGCAGCGTGGGCTACGTCGCGACCCGCACCATCCACCAGATGCTCGACCGAAACATCAACACGGTGGGCCCCGGCGAGGGTGTGACCACGGCCAATCTGCCGCTGTACAAGGCGCACGGCCGCACCATCAGCATGTTGATGTGGGACGGGATCGGCACATCCAACTACCACTCGCTTCAGGCGCGGATGAACAAGAGCTTTTCGAAGGGCCTGATGGCGATCGTCACCTACACCTTCGGCAAGTCGCTCAGCATGCAGGACGAAGACGGCTGGGCCGCGCTGCCGTACTGGAACTGGGAACCCGTAATCTCCCGCAACTACGCCCGCTCGGGTTACGACCGCACGCACATGTTCACCGCCGGTTGGAACTACGAGGTGCCCGTGGGGAAGGGCAAGCGGTGGGTGATCGAGAACAAGATCGCGGACGCCATCAGCGGCATGTTCATGGCCTACTCCGGTTTGCCGTTCACCATCACCGGCAGTTCCTCTTCGCTCCAGGCGACCAACAACAGCCAGACGGCCGACCAGATCGCTCCGGTGAAGAAACTCGGCGGCAAGGGTCCGGGCCAACCGTATTACGACCCGATGAGCTTCCGCGACCCGCTGTGGGAGTTCGCCACGACCAAGACGTACCGGTTCGGCACCACCGGCCGCAACATCCTGAGCGGTCCCGGCTATTGGCAGCTCAACCCCGGCATCTTCAAGAACTTCAAGATCGGGGAGAAGATCAACGCCGAATTCCGCGCCGAATCGACCAACCTGACCAACACGCCCATCTGGAGCACACCGAGCGGCAGTTCGTCCGGCCTCAAGCTCACCCCCACCGGGCAGCGCGATCCCAACGTCGCCGATTCGCTGGGCAACTTCATGTGCATCACCAGCGCGACCGCAGGGCGGACGTTCCGTTTCGGTTTGCGTCTCGCGTTCTAGAAACCGCGTTTTCCGGCAGTTCCAGGGCGTGGGCCTTCGGGCTCACGCCCTTTTTCGTTTCACGGGTATCCTGGGGGAATGGGAGCGACGGCTCTGATCCCGGTGAACGAGTATCTTCGGACGGTGTACCGCCCGGACCGCGAATACCTGGATGGACAGCTCGTGGAACGGAATGTGGGTGAGTATAGTCACGCACGGCTTCAGGCACTGATGGCGGCGCGCCTCCACGAGAAGGAGCAGGACTGGAGAATCCGTGTCGTCGTCGGATGCCGTGTTCAGGTGAGGCCGGAGCGGTTCCGCATCCCCGATGTCTGCGCGCTGCGCGCCATCGAGACTCCGCCTGTGCTCTGCGTCGAGATTCTCTCTCCGGAGGACCGTATCTCCGAGATGCAGGAGCGCATCGACGATTACCTGGCCATGGGTGTGGAGTATGTCTGGCTGGTCGATCCGCGTACGCGCCGCGCCTGGGTGACAACCACGGAAGGCTCCCGCGAAGTCCGGGACGGCATCGTGCGCGCCGGGGACCTTATCCAAGTGCCGCTGGCCGAGCTTTTCGACTAATCGCCGAGATCAGCACTCCCGCCGCGATAACCACGACGCAGCCGATCACGTTGTACCAGAGGAAGGCGATTTTGGTGAAGAAGTGCGCCGCGAAGATGGCCGCTTCGCCCGCCAGCACGCCGTAGAAAGCGCCGGCGGCGGTGACGCGCTTGAAGAAGAACGCCAGAGCGAAGACGCCCAGCAGCCCGCCGTAGAACAGCGACCCCAACAGGTTGACCGCCTCGACCAGCGAGCCCAGGTTGCGCCCATACTCGGCCGTCATCACGGCGTACAATCCCCAGAACGCGGTGGCCGCCTGCGAGGCGCGCAGGTAGTGGCGATCCGAAGCGTCCTTGCGCAGGTGCCGCCGGTAGATGTCGATGACGCTCACCGTGGCCAGCGAGTTGATCTCGGCCGAGATGGTGGACATGGCGGCGGCGAAGATGGCCGCCATCACCAGCCCCACCAGGCCCGCCGGCAGATAGCGGGTGACGAAAGTGAGAAAGATGTAGTTGGTGTCGTTGACGCCCTGGGCGCCTTGCTTGCGCGCGCCGTCGAGCTCGCTCTGCGCGGCGCGGAAGCGGGCCAGCTCCGCCGCTCCCTCGTGGTTTGCCGCGAGGGCGCGCGCCGCCGACCGCCGTTCCTCAAAGGCTTTGTCGTAGCGCGCCGCCAGGGCCGGGTAGCCGGGCGAGGCCTCGACCCGGCTCATCTCGGCCGGGTGGAACACCAGCGGCGGCTTTTCGAAGACGAAGAAGACGAACACCATCGCGCCGGTGAACAGGATGAAGAACTGCATCGGGATCTTGGCGACGGCGTTGAACAGCAGGCTCAGGCGGCTCTGGGCGATGGAGGCGCCGGTGAGATACCGCTGCACTTGCGACTGGTCGCAGCCGAAATAGGCCAGGGCCAGGAACATGCCGCCGATCAGGCCGCTCCAGAGTGTGTAGCGGTCGTTCCAGTCGACATTCGTGGTGACGGCGTTCAGCCGCGCGGCGGCGCCGGCGACATGGATCGCGTCCAGGAACGAGACATCGGCCGGGATCAGCCAGATGGCCATGGCGAGGGCCGCGAACAGGCCGACCATCATGATGATCATCTGCTGGAAATCGGTCCAGGTGACGGCCTTGATGCCGCCCAGCACGGTGTAGAAGATGACCAGCAGGCCCATGATGAGCGTGGTCGCGCGGTCCGGCCAGCCCAGCAGCACGGTGAGCACGATGGCGGGGGCGTAGAGCGCCATGCCCACGGCGAGGCCGCGCTGGATGAGGAAGATCACGCTCACCAGCGCGCGCGTGCGGGCGTCGAAGCGCCGCTCCAGGTACTCGTACGCCGTGTAGACCCCCGACCGATGAAACAGCGGCACGGCCACGGCGGCGATGATCACCATGGCCAGGGGAAGGCCGAAGTAGAACTGCACG
>CAYOTD010000560.1:0-3917 GCA_964406685.1 uncultured Solibacteraceae bacterium
TCACTACATCGCCGGCGCGGAGAGTCTCGGCCAGTTTCCGGGCCGCCGCGTGCCGCTGCCCGGCTTCGGCTCCACTGATGTAGACCGGCACCAGCCGCGCCCGCGGCGCGCAGCGCGTCAGAAACGGCAACTGGATTTCGACCGAGTGATCGCAAAGCGGCGCTTCCGCTGTAACGCGGATCGCCCCTCCCCCGGCCAGCTTGGCAACGGCTTCCGCGTCCACCCGCGTGGTGCCCAACGGGTTCTCGAAGGCGGCCACGTCCGGAATCCAGACGCCGGGCAAACACCCGCGGTGCGGGAAACCGATCAGAAAGACGCGCTCGGGCGGCCTTGCCAGGAAGTGCCGGTAGGCAGCGGCGGCAATGCTCCCGGAATAGGCGATTCCGGCGTGAGGCACCACGAACCCGACCGGATCGACCAGCGGAACCACGCCGGTCCTCTCGGCCGACTCCTCGATTGATGCGTCCAGCAGGCGCTCCAGCGAGGCGGCGTCCCCTGGGTACCACTGGCCGCTGTAGGGTGAAGCATGCGTTGTCACCGCAGACATCCTGACCCTCCCGGGACGGCGCTTCCCGGTGACGTCCCACCGCTATTGTAGTGCCGATCGGCGCCGGAGGCTAGACGGTGCGCGGACGGCCGGACGTCCCTTGAATCTCATCGAGCATGCTGGCCACTCGCACCGCGCCGGGGTCGAAGCCGCGCCGCCGGAGCGCCTCGCGCACTTCGCTCACACGGTCTTCGTAGGCGGGAAAATCGACCATCGTGAGAGTGTGGCGGCCGCCCGGGTCCGCGTCGATGTGGCGGATCTCCGGATTGATGGGAAAAGACAGCGCCGCCAGCGCGTCGAGGAGTTCCTCGATCAGCCTGGGCTCGACGGAGATGCGGACGGAAAGCAACACGCCTTCCGCGGTTCGGAGGCCCGGGACCGGTCCGGGCGTGGGCCAGATGCTCATGCGCGACTCCTTTGCGACGCACGGGCGCCGCCGGTGCGGCGTGATCGGCCCCAAAAACAGAAATGCCCCGCAGCTAAAGGCCACAGGGCGTCCACTCGGCAGACCGACTCGCCTTTAGCACTTTTTATCGTGGTTGCAATTAGCCAGACCCAAACTTCGGGACCTAAATCAATCCACGTCAACCATAGAATACCATCGATCCGGCGGGCGGGCAACGCTTTTTTGCCCGGCGGTCAGGGGCCGCGCCGCGCCTGCGCGTCCGACATCATCTTCTCGAACCGCTTGCGCTGTTCCGGGTTCAGGATGCGGACGATTCTATCCTTGCCGCTGGCGCGCACCTCGTCCATCTGCGTCTGGAGCGTCTGGTAGTACAGCACAAAGTCGTCGAGCACGGCCTCCATCTGCCCGGCCTGTTCGGGACTCAGGTCCAACTCGCGCCGGAAACGCTGGAGAGAGATTTCCTTGCCGCCTTCTTTCCAGTACGGTCCAGCCTTGGGAACGACGCTGTGAAGACCGTACCTCATCCCCAGAGCTCCCACTACCGCCCCGCAGAGGAACACCAGTGTCAGAGTCAGCAGGATCCGGGGATTGCGCCAGGAGACGACGGGGCCGGCGATCATGGCGCTATTCGCCGTAAGTCGCCAGCCGGACCAGCACAGTATCCCGGTCCTGTTGGGGGTTGGCGCCCACCGAGGGGTGCTGCTCCACAAGATACCGCTCGGCCGCGGTAGTCGGGGCAACCGTTTCGCGAGTCTCCACCGTGAACAGATAGGTGCCCAGCAGGATCACCATCGTCAAGGAAGCGTACATCAGCCGTCGTCCGAACAGCGGGTCCAGGAGCGGGCCCCAGAACGACGGGCGGCTCTGCGATTCGATCCGGGCCATGACGCGGGCGTAGAATCCCGGCTCCGGGTCCAACTCTTCGTCCACCCGCAGTAGCCGCACCATCGCGGCTTGGCCGGCGATCCGGTCGACGTCCGCGCGGCACTCCGGGCACGCCTCGAGGTGTTTCCGAAAGGCCGCGCTTCCATCGCCCCTCAGAAAATCCTCAAGTCCCCCCTTGATGGGCTCGTGCATGACTTCTTCCCTCAGCAAGTCCGTTTCTTTGTCTCGCCGGCGGATCTTGACGCCCGCTCGGCGAACCACCGCCGGTCATCCGCGCCCGCTACGCCGGCGCGGCTCCCGGCACTCTCTTCAGCCGCTGCGCGGCCTTGAGCAGCTTCTGACGGGCCCGGAACAGCTTCACTTTGATCGTATTCTCGTTCATTCCGGTCATTCCCGCCAGTTCTTCCACCGAGTGACCTTCCACCTCTTTCAAGAGAATCAGGTTCCGGTCTTCCTCGGAAACCCTCGACAGCAGCTTCACGACGTAATCCCGCTGCGCCAGCCGGGCGTCGATCGGCGGCTGGCGGTCGGTCGACGACTCGGAGTTCTCCATCAACAGCGACTCCTCTTCGGAGAAGTCGCTCTCGTACACCAGCTTCCGTACCCGCTTCTTGCGCAGATAATCATAGCACTCGTTGACCGTGATCTTGTAGATCCAGGTCAGCAGAGAGCTCCGGAAATCAAAATTCCCGATGGAGAAGTATACCTTCGCAAATACTTGCTGCGCAATGTCTTCGGCGTCGTTTCGATTGCGGAGAATCCCGAAGATGATGGAGTACACCTTGGCTTGGTAGCGCTCGACGATCTCGCGGAAGGCCAACTCATCCCTGGCCTGTGCGCGACGGACGAGTTCAGCTTCTTCACTGGCCCGGTAATCCACCTTGTTCCTGGTCCGAGGCGCCTCGCCCGTCGTCGGATACGGCAGTGTGCCGGTGAATCCAGCCATCTCACCCAGTGCGACGCAGGCCGGTTAAGATTGGTTTCAAGATCCCGGGACGACGGGCGGTCGGGATTCCGCCCCTCCCTATTGATACCAGATTCCCGCAACCTGGGGAACGCCCCTGCATCCCTATGAGTGGAAGTCGGCCCCCCGCAACTGTAAAATGAAGACATGGGGTGGAATCCCCGAGTCTGAGCGGAATATTGAGATTACCGTCATGATTCAACTCACAGAGAAGGCAATTTCGAAGGTCAAAGAGATCCTGGACACGCAGGATCCCAAGCCGACCGGTCTGCGGATCGCCGTCGTGGGCGGAGGTTGCTCCGGCTTCAGCTACTCGATGGCGTTCGAGAACAGCCCCAACATGCTGGACAAGACCTACGACTTCGAGGGTCTGAAGGTCTACATCGACCAGGCCAGCATGCTCTACCTCGATGGCGCCAAGGTCGATTACGTCGAGACCATCGAAGGCCAGGGGTTCAAGTTCGACAACCCCAACGTGCGCTCCACTTGCGGCTGCGGAAGCTCGTTCCACGCCTGAGGCCGGCCGGGCCGCGCTTGGTCTCCCTGCAAACAAAAAGCCCGGCGTCTCCGCCGGGCTTTTCTCTTCAATCGGGCGACTTCCTACTCTCCCACACACTCGCGCGCGCAGTACCATCGGGGCTGAGGGGCTTAACTTCCGTGTTCGGGATGGGAACGGGTGGAACCCAACCTCGCTATGGTCACCCAGAAGCTCGTGATTCTGAACATTGACGTGCAACCGCGTACGGCGCCCAAAACACTCTGTATCGACAGTAAATTTTATGGTCAAGCCGAACGGGCTATTAGTAACGGTGAGCTCAGTACATTGCTGTTTTCCACACCCGTCCTATCAACGTGGTCGTCTACCACGGCCCTTCTGAAGCCTTACGGCTTGGGAAATCTCATCTTGAGGAAGGTTTCGCGCTTATATGCATTCAGCGCTTATCCTAACCGAACTTCGCTACCCAGCTATGCCACTGGCGTGACAACTGGATCACAAGAGGTTCGTCCACCCCGGTCCTCTCGTACTAAGGGCAGGCCCCCTCAAATTTCCTACGCCCACGGCAGATAGGGACCGAACTGTCTCGCGACGTTCTGAACCCAGCTCACGTACCGCT
>CAYOTD010000561.1:0-3912 GCA_964406685.1 uncultured Solibacteraceae bacterium
CGCGGCCCTGCTCGTCGCACACCGCCAGCCGGTCGCCGTCGGGGTCGTGCGCGAAACCGATGTCGGCGCCCGCGCGGCTCACCAGCGCGGCCAGCTCGCCGAGGGTGTCGGGGCGCGGTTCGGCCTCGCGCGGGAACGGTTTCAACGGATCGCACGATATGGCCTCGACCTCGCAACTCAGGTAGTCGGCCAGAAACTGCGGCGTCATCCGGGAACTGGCGCCGTTGACCCCGTCCACCGCCACGCGGAACCGGCGGAGCCGGATGGCATCCACATCGACGTGCCGCAGCACGCGCGCGACATGCATCTCCACGGGGAACTGGAAATCCTCGGCGATGCGCCCGATCTCGTCGTTGGCCGCGCGGCGGAATTCGCTCTGATGGTAAAGATCGATCAGCTCGCCCCTCTCGTAGTTGTTGAAAAACAGCCCCTGGGCGTTGAACAGCTTCAAGGCGTTGTATTCGGGCGGATTGTGCGACGCGGTCAGCGCGATCCCGCCGCGGGCGCGCGTTCCCGCCACGTAGACCTGGATGGTCGGCGTCGGCAGCACGCCCACGTCGACCACGTCGCAGCCGGTGGCCAGCAGCCCGCAATGCACCGCGTGCTGGAGCATCGGACCGCTGGATCGCGTATCGCGGCCCACCACCACGCGGCCTCCGCCGACATACGTCCCAAAGGCCTGCGCGAAAGCGCACGCCAGCGACGGTGTGAGGAACTCGCCTACCACGCCGCGAATGCCGGAGACTCCGATCTTGAGAAGATGTTCGCGCGCGGGCATATCAGGCCTGGCTCCTTACCTGTTCCATCAGCGCGCGGAAAAGCGCCACCGGCGCCTCGCCGCGCTGCTCGCAGATGATGCGCACCAGCGGCTCGGTCTGGCTCACCCGGACGTGCAGCCAGCGGTCGGGCCAGTCGATGCGCAACCCGTCGACGACGCTGGCCTCTCCGTCGGAGTAGCGCTCCTGCAAGCCCATCAGCAGCGCCGGGATCTGTCCGGTGTCCAGCGGCACCTCGCCCTTCAGGATGGCGTACTTCGGATATCCGCCCACGATCTCCGACAGCGTCTGGCCGCGGTCGAGCATCATCGACAGGATGGCGAGCATCGAGGCGATGCCGTCGTAGACGAAGCGGAAGCGCGGCATCATCACCGCGCCGGTGCCTTCGCCCGCCACCGCGATCTGCTCCGGCCGGTAGCTCGACAGCGCGTCGATGGTCGCCTGCCGGCCCACCGGCACGCGGATCACCTTCCCGCCGTGGCGCGCCGCGATCTCGTCCAGCAACGCCGTGGTCGACAGGTTGGTGATCACCAGCTTGCCGGGACCGCGCGGCAGCAGGTAGTCGGCCAGCAGCGGCAGCACGATCTCTTCGCTCAGCGCTTCGCCCTTCTCCGTGGCGATAGCGACACGGTCCGAGTCGACGTCGAACAGGAACCCGGCGTCGGCGCCTACCGGCCGCATCAGCGGCGCCAGTTGCAGCGCCACCGTCCGCCGTGTCGTTGAAGGTTCGTGCGCGAACGAGACGCCCTCGATCTGCTCGTTGATCAGGATGAAGCCGAAGCCGAACCGCTCGTTCATCCGCCGCAGGATCAGCGACGAGGTGCCGTTGGAGCAATCCACCAGTACCTTGAATCGCTTCAGCGCGCCCAGCTCGTACGCCTCGCTGAGATCGTCCAGGTACGCGTCGATGGCGCCGGATTCCAGCCGCAACGAGCCCAGCCGGTTCCATTCCACGAAGTCGAACTTGCGCAGATGGTAAATGTCGAGCAGTTCGCCGGCTTCGGCGGTGGACAGATAGGTGCCGCGCGGGCCGAAGAACTTCAGCGCGTTCCACTCCACCGCGTTGTGGCTGGCGCCGATGGAGACTCCCCCGGCCGCGTCGCGCCGCCGGATGGCGTGCTGGATCACCGGCGTGGACGCCAGGCCCAGGTCGATGGCGTCGCGCCCGCAGGCGTTCAGTGCCGCGACCACCCCTTCGCGGATCATCACGCCCGAGGCGCGCGGGTCGCGGCCCACCAGCACCGGGCCGGGAGTTTGCAGAAAGGTCGCGAAGGCGCTCGCGAAATCGAGCACGTGCGACGCCGTCAGCCCGCCCGCGCCCACCACGCCGCGAAGCCCGACGTGGGAGATACGCAACGACTTGCCGGCGCGCATGGCTACTTCACCAGCTCGAGCCGGCCGAAGGCTTCCGGCACGTGATTGTTCAGCTTGCCGGTGGGCTGCCAGCAGATGTACTTCTTCGTGGCCGGCGGACCCTGGATGCGATAGAAGTTGATCCTCATCTGGTTGCCGGCGGCGGCCGGGCGTTCGTCGATGGACTGGATCGGGATCTGCATTTCGCCGTACCAGATCTTTTTCTCGCGATCCAGGCGCGCCTTCACCTTGAAGCCGGAGTTCCACGTCCAGTCGGCCTTCATTCTGGAGGGGCCGCGGTCGATGTCCAGGTCCACCCACTCGCCCTGGGGCGAGAACTCGTACTCGCGGTAACGGCCGATGTTCTTGAAATCGGCGCCCACGAACACCTCGGCCACGTCGTAGTTCCACAGGTGGTTCGTCTCCGTGGTGGTCGCGGGGTTCTCCTTCGGGTACAACTCCTCATAAGGGCAGATGAACAGGAAGTAGAGATTGTCCTTGGTCCAGCGCGAACGAATCTCGGTGCGGTGGCCGGCGACGATCTTGCCGAAATGGTCGACCTCGGCGATGACCGCCGGCGCGCCTTTCCATTGCTTGGCGGCGGGGTCCGCCGTCAGGGCGAAATCGTTCTTCGAGTAAGCGCTCTGGATGAGGCCGGCTCCGCCGGCAAGCATCGAAGCGGCGAAAAGCAGCATGAGTAGTCCTGTCCGCATGACACTATTCAATATAAGCTCTTTAGTATGCGCTCGCGTGCGACTCTGGGGATCCTGACCTTCCTGCTTGCCTCCGCCGCTCTGCCGGCCGGCCAGCCACGGTTCGCCGGAATGCCCGCCGTCCGCTCCTCCCTCGACCGGCTGCGGAACACGGCCGGCGTATTGATGATCGCCGCGCACCCGGACGACGAGAACACCGCGCTGCTGGCCTGGCTGGCCCGCGGGCGCAAGGTGCGCGCCGCCTATCTGTCCCTCACCCGCGGCGAAGGCGGGCAGAACCTGATCGGCGCCGAGCAGGGCGACCTGCTGGGCGTCATCCGCACCCAGGAACTCCTCGCCGCCCGCCGCATCGACGGCGCCGAGCAGTTCTTCACCCGTGCCATCGACTTCGGTTTCTCGAAGACCGCCGGGGAAACCCTGGCAAAGTGGGGCCGCCAGGGCACGCTCGGCGACGTCGTCTGGCACATCCGCAGCTTCCGTCCCGATGTGGTGATCCTGCGCTTCTCCGGGACAACGCGCGACGGCCACGGCCATCACCAGAGCTCGACGATTCTGGGCCGCGAGGCATTCGCCGCCGCGGCCGACCCGGCGCAGTTCCCCGAGCAGCTCCAGTGGGTGAAACCCTGGAAGGCCACGCGCCTCCTCTGGAACACCTTCGCGTTCACGCGCGAACAGGAACTGGCCGAAGCCAGACAGGGCGGGCGCATCGCCATCGACCTGGGCGAGTACGATCCCGTGCTCGGCTACTCCTTCGGCGAGATCGCCGGCATGAGCCGCAGCCTGCACCGCAGCCAGGGCTTCGGCGCCGCCGCGCGCCGCGGTTCGCAGATGAACTACCTGGCGCACCTGGCCGGCGAGCCCGCCGCCAAAGATCTGCTCGACGGCATCGACACAAGCTGGAACCGCATCGCCGGCGGCGCGCCGGTGGGCGCGTTGCTCGACCAGGCCGCGCGCGAGTTCGACCCCTACCATCCGGACACGATCGTGCCGCTGCTGATCAAGGCGCGCGCGGCCCTGGCCCAGGTCAGCGACCCGCGCGTCGAGCACAAGAAGGCCGAAATGGAGGAGGC
>CAYOTD010000562.1:0-3908 GCA_964406685.1 uncultured Solibacteraceae bacterium
TCACAGCCTGGCCTGCGCGCTGCTGTCGGAAGAGATCGCGCAGGCCGCGCTGCTGCCCACCGACGCCGCGCACACCGCGGGGTTGGTCCACGACCTGGGGCGGCTGGTGCTTCTGGCGAGCGATCCGGAGCGCTACACGGCACTGCTGGAGGGTTCCGAACCGTCGCCGGCGGCGGTGTGCGAGCGGGAACGGCGCACCTTCGGGCTGGACCACTGCGAGGCGGGGGCGGCGGTGATGGAGCACTGGAGTTTCCCGGCGGCGCTTGGCGAAGTGGCCGCCACACACCACCATCCCGCGCACGCCGAACTGCTGGGCATGCCGGACGTGGTCCGGCTGGCCTGCCGCACGGCAGATGCGCTGGGCTTTCGCGTCACCGGAGAGCCCACGCCGGCCGGCGACCAGGCGCTGGCCGCACTGCTGCCGGTGCGCATCCGGTCGCGGTTCCGGGAGAACGGCGCGGAGATGGCCGCGGCGCTGGCCATCAAGATCAACTCGATGGAGATCTGCGGCTGAGGGGTGCGGGCTAACGCATACGGCGGATGCGGTAGTCCTCGACCGCGGGCATGCGCACGATTTTGCACATCTCGAAGAGGCGGGAGCGCGCGCGGGCGCCGATGCGGTCGGCCAGCTTCTGCCGGTAGTCCACGCGGCTGGGGTCCTGTGCGGATCGCTGGATCACGTTGAAGCCGGCGTCGGGGTCGGGCAGGTTGGTGGTGGCGATCAGCGGCTTGCGGTGGTTGCAGCGGAAGGTGATCAGGCTGGTGACGGTGTCCTGCACCCACTCGGTTCCGCGGTGGGAGCCCAAATCGTCCAGCAGCAGGACGTCGGCTTCCAGGGCGGTGCGGTAGGCTTCGCGGTCGGGGGTGCCGGAGGAGGCGTCCCAGGACGAGCGGATACGTTCGAGCAGATTCAGGAAATCGAAGAAGACGCCTTCAAACAGACCGGTGGCGAGAATGGCGCGCAGGGCGGCTACCGCCAGGTGGGTCTTGCCCGAGCCGGTGTCTTCGCCGATGAGCAGCAGTCCCGGTTTCTCGTTCTTGAAGGGGAAGCCCTTGACGAAGGCCTTGACGTCCAGCATCACCTGGGCGAGGGCGTCGCGGGCCAGAGGGTTGTCGGCGGGAAGCAGAAAGTTGTCGAAGGACGCTCGCTGGTAGTTCGGGGGGATGCCCGCCCTTTCCTCCAACTCGCCCGCCCGGCTTGCCGCGGCGCAGCCGCAGCGTTCGGCGCCGGTGAGGCCCTCCCGCTCGACGATCTTCCAGCCGCTGCCGCCGCAGTCCGGGCACGCGCTCTGCGCCATTCGGGTTTCCTCCTCCCTACAGGGTAGCCGCAGTCTCATCCTACCGCGCGGTGCTGTCATACTGAAGCGGTATGGAGATCGTGGATCTGCGTTCCGCGCTTGCCTTTCTCCGGTCGGTTCCGGGGCAACTGATCTCGACGCGCGAGCCGGTGGATGCGGTGGCCGAGCTGGCGGGCGTCTACCGGCGGGTGGGAGCGGGCACGCCGGTGGCGCCGCCGACGCGGATCGGTCCGGCGATGCTGTTCGAGAACGTCAAGGGGTACACCATGCCGGTGGTGGTGGGCGTTCTGGCCAGCCGCGAGCGCACCGCCCTGCTGTTGAACAGCCGCGTCGACCGGCTGCCATTCGACCTGCTGGAGGCGCTGAATCATCCCACGCCGCCGGTAATGGCGGCGGAAGCGCCGTGCCAGGAAGTTGTCCTCCGGCCGCCGTTCGATCTGCGCACGCTGATTCCGGCGCCCACCAACACGCTGCGCGACGCGGGTCCCTATTTCAACATGGGCCTGCTGCGCGCCGAGGATCCGGAGACGGGGGAATCCGATGTCACCATTCACCGGATGTGCGTGCAGGGGCCGGACCGGTTGAGCGTCTACTTCGTCCCCGGGCGGCACATCGACCAGTTCCGGATCAAGGCCGAGAAGGCCGGCCGGGCGCTGCCGGTTTCCATCAGCATGGGACTGGACCCGGCCATCTACCTGGCGGCCTGCTTCGAGCCGCCCACCACACCGCTGGGCTTCGACGAGCTGACCATTGCGGGGGCGCTGCGGCGGCGGCCGGTGGAGCTTGTCCAATGCGTGTCAGTCGCGGCCAAGGCGATCGCGCGGGCCGAGATCGTGCTGGAGGGCGAGATTCTGCCGGGCGAGCGGGTGCGCGAGGACGCGCAAACGGGGAGCGGCTACGCGATGCCCGAGTTTCCGGGCTATCTCGGTGTGGCGCAGGCGGAGCTGCCGGTGATCCGGGTGACGGCGATCACGCACCGGCGCGATCCGATCCTTCAGACCATCGTCGGGCCGGGCGAGGAGCATACCAACCTCGTCGGGATTCCCACCGAGGCGAGCATCCTGCGGCTGGTGGAGAGCAGCATGCCGGGCCGGCTGGCGAACGTCTACTGCCACTCTTCGGGCGGGGGCAAGTACCTGGCGGTGCTGCAATTCCGCAAGCGCGCGGCGAGCGACGAGGGCCGCCAGCGGCAGGCCGCGTTGACCGCGTTCGCGGCGTTTCCGGAGCTGAAGCACGTCATCCTGGTGGATGAGGACGTGGACATCTACGACACCAACGACGTGCTCTGGGCCATGACGACGCGCTACCAGGGCGACGCCAGCACGGTGTTCGTGCCCGGGGTGCGGTGCCATCCGCTGGACCCGTCGCAGTCGCCGGAGTTCAGCCCGTCGATTCCGGCCGCGAGCATATCCTGCAAGACCATCTTCGACTGCACCGTGCCATTCCGGATGAAGGAGCGGTTCCGCCGGGCGGAGTTCGTGGACGTGGATCTGGAGCGGTTTCTGCGCGGGCCGGAGTAAGACGGGCGGCTTACTGGGTGGGGGCTTCGGGTTCGAACTCGAAGACCTCGCCGGCCACGGTCGCCACCAACCGGCCGGGTCCGAGGGGCTTGCCGCCGTTGGGGAAGAAGACCGCGCCGTCGGTGGATTCGCCGGGCTTGAGCTTCGTCTGCACCAGCGCGATGGCCGAGGCCGCGGCGGCGGCCTTCACCTTGGCGGAGGAGACTTCGGCCAGGGCGGCCTGCCGGCGCTGCTCGTAGCCGTTGGTCGAGTGAAAGCGCTGCATGCCGTACAGGCCCAGTTCGTAGGCCGAGACCATGCGGATGACGTCGTTGCGCCCGGCGCGGTCCATCAGAGACCGGATGACGAAATTGGCGGTGTCGGCCTTGAGGACGGCGCCGTCCTTGCGGCGGAACTCGATGCGCTCGGGCAGGACGACGCAATCCGCCGTCGATCCGTTGGAGACGGCCACCTGAAGGATCACCCACTGGCGGACATGGGTGGGCAGGTGGGCGTACATGATGGTTACGCCGCGGCGCGTAAGTGTTTGATATTTAAGGCCTCCGGACTCAAACTCGATCACCTGCGCCGAGGCGCAGGCCGCCACCAGGCACAGCATCGGCAGCAGCCGGCGGCAGATCGTCATACCACCATCATAGAACCAGCATGCAGTCGCCGTAGGAATAGAAGCGATAGCCGGATTCCACCGCGTGGCGGTAGGCGGCCAGAGTGAGGTCCGTTCCGGCGAAGGCGCAGACCAGCATGAGCAGGCTCGATCGCGGCAGGTGGAAGTTGGTCAGCAGGGCGCCGGTCACACGGAATTGGTAGCCGGGGTAGATGAACAGGTCCGTTTGGCCGCGGGCGGCGTTGAGGCCGGCGCTTTCCAGAGTCCGTACGCTGGTGGTGCCCACGGCGACGATGCGTTGGGCGCGGCGCAGCTCGGCCGCCGCTTCTTCCGGAATCTCGAAGGATTCGGCGTGCAGGCGATGGCGCTCGATCTGGTCCGCATGAACCGGCTGAAACGTGCCCAGGCCCACGTGCAGGGTTATCTGCGCGACGCTTGCGCCCGCGGCGCGGCAGGCTTCCAGCACCTCGGGGGTGAAGTGCAGTC
>CAYOTD010000563.1:0-3900 GCA_964406685.1 uncultured Solibacteraceae bacterium
CATCGACTCGGCGAAGGTGTCCTGAAACCCGGGGTCGGAGGCCAGGGAGATGTGCCCGACCTCGACGCGCGCTTCGGCGAACAGCGCCATCTTGGCGCCCAGCAGGGCAGTGTTGCCGGCCGGCTCGACGATCTCGGGCGGGAACTCGATCAGCCCGATCCGGCGCGCCGATTCGCGGTTGATGTAGTTACCGAACGCCCCGGCCAGGTAGAGACGGCGCACATCGCCCGGCTCGGCGCCCAGCCGCTTGAGCAGGATGCGCGCGCCGGCCGCGATGGCTCCCTTGGCAAGCTGGACCTCGCGGATGTCGGCTTGCGTCACCCGCACCGCGGGCGCCAGTTCGAACGGCCCGCCGGTGAGCTTCCCGCTGAACTGAATCCGGCCCATTTCCAGGCCGCAGGCCACCGCGTCCACCAGCCCGCTGCCGCAGATGCCGCGCGCGGCGGCGTGCCCGAGGGTCTGGCACACCAGCCGGCCCCCGTCGAGCGAGACCTCGGCGATGGCTCCGGTGGCCGCGCGCATGCCGCACGAAATCCGTCCGCCCTCAAACGCCGGGCCGGCCGCGGTGGAAGCGCACAGCAGGCGTCCGCCCGTGCCGAAGACGATTTCGCCGTTGGTGCCGAGGTCGATCAGACCCACAAGCGCGTCGCTTTCGGCCAAGCCCGTCGCCAGAATCCCCGCCCGGATATCACTGCCCACGAAACCGCCCAGGCAGCCGAGGAACCGCACTTCGGTTCCGGCAGGCAGATCCCAACCCAACTCGGCCGCGTCCATGCTCTTCGCCCCGTCGTCGCGCGGCTCGAAGGGCACCGCCGCCAGCGGCCGGACGTCGACATCGCAAAACAGATGGTGCATCACCGTGTTGCCGGCCACGGTCACCAACTCGGGCGCGCTCACCGGCGCGGCTTCGGCCAGCATCTGCGCGATCATCCGGCCCATCTCGGCGCGGATCAGGTCGCGCAGTTCGGCCCGGCCTTCCGGGGTGAGGGCGTACTCGACGCGGCTCATGACGTCGGCCCCGCGCGCGGCCTGCGGATTCAATGCGGTGCGCACCGACAGCACGTTGGCGGTGGCGAGATCCACCAATTGCGCGACCAGCGTGGTGGTGCCCACATCGACCGCCACGCCCACTCCCTGGCGCGGTGTGAAGGCGAACCGCGATTCATCGGTCAGGATCGACGCTTCCCATTGCGCGACCTCGAGGACCACGTCGGCCGCCGCCGTCATGCGGCAGGCCAGCCGCCAACCGGCATCCAGGTCGCGCTCGCTCAGGATACGCCGCTCGTCCTGTGTGGGCGGCGCGCCGCCCTCGAGCAGGCGTACCCGGCAGCGCCGGCAGCGGCCGCGCCCGGCGCAGGGGAACTCGACGCCGCAGCCGAACAGCACATCCCTCAGCGGCGTCCCCGGCTCGACCTCGAAGGTCCGCCCCAGCGGCTCCAGCTTGATGCGGACCATCATGGGTGCGTGAAAGCGTACTCGCACAGCGCGCGCAGGTTGGCTTCAGGCGTATCGCGGCAAACCTCGCAGCCGGCGCTGACGATGTAGCGCGCCCCGGCCTCGCGGTGGCACTGGGCAATAGCCGTCGCCACACCTTCCGGTGTCGAGTTGCGCAGCACGCCCACCGGCTCGATGTGGCCCAACAGCACCTGGCCCGGACCCATGGCCGCGCGCGCCATCCCCAGCGGCGACAGGTAATCCAGGTCGACGATGTCGCAGCCGGTGCGGCCCATCCCGGCCAGAATGCGCTTGGTATTGCCGCAGATATGCAGGCGCACGCGCGCTCCCATGGCGTGAATACCCTCGACCAGCTTCACCTCCAGCGGCTGAATCAGATCGTCATAGATCCTGGGACCCACCAGCGAGGCGGCCGCGTCACCCACGCCGATGATGTCGGCGCCCGCCTCCACCTGCGCCCGTGCGAAGCGCAGCTCCATCTCGATGACGAAAGCCATCAGCTCTTCGACGAAGCCCCAATCGTCGGCGAAGTCGAGCATCAGCGTGTTGATGCCGCGCAGATCGGCGGCCTGCGCGCAAGGGCCTTCCACCCAGCCCTCGATCAACAGGTCACCGCCCACGCGTTCGCGAAACAGGGCGACGGCCTTGACGCGGTCGTGCATGCGCCCGCCGCCGAGCGGGTCCGGGAATTCGAGCCGGTCGAGCGCCGCCTTGTCAGCCAGCAACGCGCGGTCCTCAACGATGGCGGGCGGCTGGTCCTCGAACAAGGCGATCTCGGCGCCCAAGTCGGCGGCCTCACGCGCCGGGTCCGAGATGGCGGAGACGAAATCGAAGCCGAACTTACGCGCGGTGTGGATCTGCGTCTCTACCAGCACGCGGTGATCGGCGGCGTACTCGCCGTACTTCACGCCCGCCTGGTCGGCGGCGAACATCATGGTGATGGGCATCAACGGCAGCCGGTCCACCGGCTGTCCGTCCGTCATGGAAAACACTCGTTCCCGGCCTGTCATTCGATTCCCACAATCGACTCATCGTAGCGCGCCACCACCCGCCGGCCGGGGGGCACGACCAGGAAGTCGCCCTCGTCCCACTCGCCCGCCACCAGCTTGTCGATCAGCCGCATGTCGCCTTGGAGCTTCTCGAAGATCCAGCCGCGCTCCTGGGCGCGCGCGCGCGCCGCGCGTTCGAAGCGGCCGTCCGGCTCGACGCCCATCTCGATGAAGGTGAACTGACGGTAGCTGGGCGCCATGGCTTCCCAAAGGTATTGGGCATTTTCTTCGCCGTATTTCTCCGCCAAATCGGCATAGCTGTAACCGGAGCCGGCTTCACCGAAGGAAAGCTGCGACAGCGGTCCCCCGGTCTCGCCGCGCTCGATCCAGCCGCTGGTCTTAAAGTACACCCCGGGCGTGTTCCGGAAGTACTCGAGATACCGCTCCTTACTGCCCAGGAACAGCGTGATGCAGTCGTGCGCGCGCGGCAGCACCAGCGGGATCAAGCGCGCCGTCACACCCACCAACCCCGTGCCGCAGAGCGCGTAGCCCAGCAGCACGGCTTCGTAGCGCGCGGCGTCCACCGCGTCCACCGCCTCCTGCACCCGCGCCGCCATCTTCGCGCTGCCGGTGTCGTGCAAACCCTTGGGGAGGAATTCGATATCCACCTGGTGCGGCGCGCGGGCCACGGCGGCGCACATCTCGCGATAGAAGATCTCGCAACTGATGAGTTTCAGCCGCACGGCGGGTTCAACGGCCCACCACGCCCGCCACAGCGCGGATGAAGTCGGGACTGGTGCCGCAGCAGCCTCCGATGAAGCTCGCCCCCGCCTGGATGAGCTGCGGCACGAAGCCGGCGAAGGCCTCGGGCGTCATCTTCCACACCGTCTTGCCGCCCTCCAGTTCGGGCAACCCGGCGTTGGCTTTGATCCAGATGGGCCGGTCCGTGGCCGCTTTCAGACGGCGGCAGATGCCGACATAGCTTTCGATCCCCACGCCGCAGTTGGCGCCGACCACGTCCGCGCCGGCCTCGGCCAGCCCGGCGGCGGCCTGCTCGGGCGTGGAGCCCATCATCGTGCGGTCTTTGTTCTTGCCGGTATCGAAGACCATACAGGCCACCACCGGCAGCCCGGTCGTCCTGGCCGCCTCCACCGCGACCCGCGCCTCGGCCAGATCCGACATGGTTTCCACTACCAGGGCGTCGGCGCCGCCTTCGGCCAGCGCCTGGGCCTGCTCGGTGAAGGCCTGGCGCAGTTCTTCTTCCGTCGTCTCTCCGGCCATCAGCATCTTGCCGCTGGGGCCGATGGAGGCGAACACGCGGGCCCGGCCGGCGGCGGCGCGCTTGGAGATCGCCGCCCCGGCGCGGTTCAACTCCGCCGCTTTCTCGCCGAGGGTGACGCGATTGGAGCGGAAGGTGTTGGTCAGGATGACGCGGCTGCCGGCCTCGACGTAGGCT
>CAYOTD010000564.1:0-3871 GCA_964406685.1 uncultured Solibacteraceae bacterium
GTGCTGGCGGGGGCCGTGGGGCGGATCGCGGCGGCGCGGCTGGCGGGGGGAGGAGCGCTGGAGGCGGCGGCGCTGGACGCCAACTACGTGCGGCGGTCGGATGCGGAGTTGTTCTGGAGGGATGGGGTGTGATGCCTACACATCATTCGTTCCATGGATTATGATGATGTTATGCGGACGACATTGACCCTGGAGCCGGACGTGGCGCAACAGATCAAGGCCCGTATGTCCACCGAGCGGCTGACGCTCAAGGAGGCGGTCAACCGGACGCTTCGGGCGGGACTGGCGGCTCAACGGCATCATCAGCCGCGCCAGAGATTTGTCGTTCGGCCGCACAACGGTGGCTTGATGCCGGGAATCGATCTCGACAAGATCAGCCAGGTCCTCGACGAGATGGAAGTCGAGGAGATTGGGCGGCGGCTTCGGAAATGATCGTCCCGGACGTAAACCTCCTCGTGTATGCCTACAACGCCGGAACCTCACGTCACGTGGCGGCAAGACGTTGGTGGGAGCAAACGGTGGTGGGGCCGCGGCCGGTCGGGCTTGCGTGGACCACGCTGCTGGGATTCGTGAGAGTCATGACGCAGCGCCGCATACTGGAGCATCCGATGAGACCGGCGGCAGCGACTCGTGTCATCGAGGAATGGCTGGATCAACCGAACGTTCAGATTCTCACGCCCGGCGAAGGCCATGCGCGGATCCTGTTCGGGCTGATCGACGCGGTGGGGACCGCCGGAAACCTGACCACGGATGCGCACCTGGCGGCGTTGGCGATTGAGTACCAGGCGGAGGTGGCGACCGCCGACACGGATTTCGCGCGCTTTTCGGGGCTCCGCTGGTTCAATCCCCTGGTGGCCGCCACCAAACGGCACTGACAGGCAGCAGCAGTAGTACGAGCTACTTGTCTACTTTGATTACGAAGTAGGTGAAGGGCTTCGCCTTCGGGTTGAGCAGCAACTGGTGGGGCGTGGCGGGCGGGATGTGCACGATGTCGCCGGCCACCAGTTGCTTCGATACGCCGCCTTCGATCGATTTGCCGCGGATCTCGCCGGGGGAGACGGTTCGGGGAGCCACCACCTTGCCACCAACTACCAGGGTCGCTTCGCCCGCCTGCACGACGAACATGTCGGCCACGCCGTCGTGGATCTCGGCTTCGCCGCTGGCTTCGCGGGAGGCGATGGCGAAGCCGGCGCGGCCGTGCTTGCCGAACTGCTCGCCGGCCGCCTTGCTCTCGTTCCTCTTCGGGGCGAGTTTATCGCCGTAGGTCTTCAGATCGGCGCCCTTCCAGCGGACGAAGCCGGGAGGGTCGGCGGCCAGCAGGGGGAGGGCGGCGGCGAGCAGGATCAAGGGTGTCATTGTGGGTTGGCTCCTCAGAGTTTCACGCGGGGGATGCGGTCGGCCACGGACGGCAGCGGCGGAAAATCGGTGCAGGGAGTGTTCTGATACCAGTAGCCGCAGGAATACCAGTTGTCGCCGCGGTCGTTGGCGTGGCCGTGCTCCAGGGTGTGCTTCATGTAGCGGGAGAAGGTGACCGGGTTGTCGCCGTGCCAGCGGTAGCAGCAGTAGCGGCCGCCCATGCGCTCGGGCATGACGATGAGCGGAGCGCCGTAGTAGTGGTGGCCGAAGGGGACGGCGTTGTCGCGGCCGCCGAAGTTCCAGCTTCCGAGGAAGTAGTCCTCGCTGCCGGTGCCGATGATGGCGGGCTTCGTCTCGTCGTCGATGAAGATCATGTCGTCGCCCTCGCCCATCCAGCCGTCGGCGTTGATGACGACGCCGAGAGTGGCGCCCATCAACTGGCCGCGCCCGCGGGTCTCGCAGATCACGTAGTTCAGCTTGCCGTCGGGGTTCTTGGCGTCGGGCAGGCGCTGCGGAGGGCAGGGCGCAAGCTGCCGGTACTGGGCGTGGAAGTAGAGGGCGTCGGCGGGGAGGGAGTCCACGCTGAGGAAATCGATGTTCGAGTAGAAGGACCCCACGTCGGTCTTGCCCTCGTTGGTCACGGTCATGCGGGCCGATTTGCGGTAGGGCATGGCGAAGTAGCAGTTCAGAGAACGCCCCGGCGAGCAGGCCAGGTAAGCCGATTGGTAGTGAACGTACTGGCCGAGGTTAAGGCCGAAGAAATCCCCCACGGGGGCTTCGACGCTGGGCATGGCGGCGTCGTCCCACCAGGCGCGCAGCACGAGTTCCTTCAGGTGATAGACGCTGGGGGCGGAGATGGTGAACCAGATGTGAGTGATGACGCCGGGGCCGGACTGGCGGAACAGTTCCTGGGTGGCTCCGGACTTGATCGGCCAGCGGTCGGAATTGCCGCCGGTGGTATCGCAGCTGGACTGCTTGAGCGAGCGGTAGTTCTGGGCGCGGGCGTAAGCCGGAAGGATCGCCGAGCCGGCGCCGGGACGAGGTTGAGCCTGGGCGGCGGCCGGGGCCGCGGCGGCGAGACCCGAGAAAGTCAGCGCGCGCCGCAGGAAGCTTCTGCGGCCGCCGTTGGATTGGTCACTCATGAGGTCTCCTGAATGGGATGAATCAGCAGGATTATAGCGAAAGAGGCTGCCACAGCGCGCGTGCGTCGCGGCGATAGCGGCCGGTCACATTGCGCGCCCAGCCGCGGCTGACGTCAAAAACCAGAGCGCGGCCCTGTTCGACCTCGGCCACCGCCTGGGCGGGAGGACGCACGTACTTCAGCACGAATTCGCGCGGCTCCAGGATGTGCTGCTCCGAGCCGGGAGCGAGCCAGACGTCCGGGATCTCGAAGGCGCGAAAGGGGGCGTGGGCGACACCGGCGCGGAACAGGTCGGTGTCGACGCCGGCGACGAGGATCGTCTTGCCGGGGTTCAAACGTCGCGCCTCGGCCACGCCGAGGACGAGGTTGGCGGTGACGCGGCTGCGTTCATAGTGCCATTTCCCGACGCGCCAGGAGGCGATGCCCGAAGGAAGAGCGTAGGCCGCCAGAGCGAGCCCCGCCAGAACCTGCCAGTACCAGCGCGACCGCCTCAGGGTGAGCCAGACAAAGGCGGCGAAGAAACCAAGCGCCACAGTGGCGCCCGCCAGGTAGTAGTCCATCCGGTGATCGCGCAGCGGCAGAACGGGAGCCATGACGACGAAGAACCAGCAGGGGAGCACCAGCACACGCCAGCGCCGCCGCAGGATCTGCCACAAGGACCAGGCGGCGGCGTAGGCGGTGACGAACGCGGTCGCCGCGCGCGCCGTCTCCATCGAGATGACCTCCAGCCGGACCAGCGGGACGGAACCGGCCGCCCAGTTCCAGTAGGCGTTCAGGGTCTCCAACATGCGCATGTCGAAGTGCAGGGCGTAGTCGCCGGAGGCATCGACCGGCGCCGCTACGAAGTGCACGGCGGCATACAGTATGGAGACCGGAACCATCGCCAGCACGTGGCGGAGGTGCTGCCGCGCGCTCACCCAGACATAGAGGACGGCCAGGGCGGGATAGACGACGTTGGTCTCCAGAGCGCCGAAGCCGGCCAGAAAGGCGGCCCATTGCCAGACCCACCAGCGCCGCTCCCCGGTGTCGATGGCGCGCAGCAGGAACCAGAACGGCAGGAGCAGGAAAAACGCGGAGAGGAGCTGGTTGTAGATCGACGTCCAATACAGGGCTGGCGCCAGACCCGTGTTGAGCAACCAGACCAGGTTGGCCAGGGCAGGGGCGAACCGCGAGCCGGTCAGGCGATGAACGATCAACCACACCAGCACGAGGTTGGCGGTCTGGGTTGCATAGGCGAGGATCCGGAAGGGAAGCGGGTCCAGGCCGAACAGGAACGGGAAAATCAGAAACGGAATCCGCTCGCTCCAGGGCCGGATGTTGCCATGGGCAAGCGGACCGAAAAGGACACCGGGCAGATCGCGCCAGCCGGAGATG
>CAYOTD010000565.1:0-2044 GCA_964406685.1 uncultured Solibacteraceae bacterium
CGAGTGGGGAATTTTCAACCGGCGTTATGGGGATTTTTGCACCGGCGCTGACACCGTGTGGGATAATCCGGTAGAGACGCTTCCGGCCTTGCAAGACAGCATCCTGATCCGCGGCGCGCGGGTTCACAATCTCAAGAACATCACCCTTTCGATTCCGCACGAGCGGTTGACCGTCGTTACCGGCGTGTCGGGGTCGGGGAAGTCTTCCCTGGTGTTCGACACCATCTACGCGGAGGGGCAGCGGCGCTATGTCGAATCGCTGTCGGCTTACGCGCGCCAGTTCCTGGAGCGGATGGAGAAGCCGGACGTCGATGAACTCGACGGCATCGCGCCGCCGGTGGCCATCAAACAGAAGAACACCGTCCGCACGTCGCGCTCCACCGTCGCCACCGCCACCGAACTGCACGACTTCCTGCGCCTGCTGTGGGCGCGCGCGGGGCGCACGTTCTGCCCCAATTGCGGCGAACGCGTGCGCAAAGACACCGTCGACCAGGTGGCGCGGGCCATGCTGGGGGAGCCGGCCGGGTCGCGCTGGTACGCGCTGTTCCCCATCCGTCACGAGGCGAAGACCGGGGATCTGCGCGACCGGCTATTCGACCTGCGCAGGAAGGGGTTCAACCGCCTGTTCCAGGAGGGGCGGACGTTCGAGTTCTCCACCCCCGAATCCCTGCTCGACATCGATTTCGGCAAGCCGCTGTTCGCCCTGGTTGACCGGCTCGCCATCGCGGAGGGGCTCCACCAGCGGCTGGTCGATACGGTGGAGATTTGTTACCGCGAGGCGGGGGAAGCGATTCTGACCGAAGCCGGCGATCCGGGCAAACAGAGACGCTTCAGCGAGCGGTTCGCGTGCAAGCGCTGCAATCTGGAATTGAGCGAGCCTGAGCCGAGACTGTTCAGCTTCAACAACCCCTTCGGCGCCTGTCCGAACTGCCAGGGTTTCGGCAATACGATCGATTACGATCTGGACCTGGTGATCCCGGACCGCTACCTGTCGCTGGAGGACGGCGCTATCGAACCCTGGACCAAGCCACAGCACACTTACTACTACGGTGAGTTCCGGCGGGCGGCGCGCGGCAAGGTGCGGATGAACGTGCCCTACGCGGAACTGCGCGAAGAAGAGAAGGCCGTGGTGCGCGACGCGGTGCGGCGTTTCTTCCAGCACCTGGAGACGAAAAAGTACAAAGTCCACGTGCGGGTGTTCCTGAGCCGGTACCGCGGCTACACCGAGTGCGCCGTGTGCCGGGGAGCGCGGCTGCGGCCCGAGGCGCTGAACGTGCGCGTGGGGGGAAAGACGCTGGCCGAGACGGCGCGGCTAAATATCGCCGAGGCGCGGGAGTTCTTCGACTCGCTGGAGTTGACCCCCGAAGAGACCGCCATCGCCGACAAGGTGCTGGTCGAGATCCGGCAACGGGTGAAGTTCCTCAACGACGTCGGGCTGGAGTACCTGACCCTGGACCGGTTGTCGTCGACGCTGTCGGGCGGCGAGGCGCAACGCATCCAGCTTGCCACTTGCCTGGGGTCGCGGCTGGTGGGCGCCTGTTACGTGCTCGACGAACCGTCCATCGGGCTGCACAGCCGCGACACCGCGCGGCTGATCCGAATCCTCAAAGAGTTGCGCGACCTGGGAAACACGATCATCGTCGTCGAGCACGACGCCGACGTGATGCGCGCCGCCGATCACATCGTGGATCTGGGTCCCGGGGCGGGGGAGAACGGGGGCCGGGTGGTGTTCGAAGGTTCCTGCACCAGCCTGCTGGCCAATGCCGCCTCGCTTACGGGAGCGTACCTGCGCGGGGAGAAGGGCGCGGCGGGCGCCCGCGCGCGCCGACGGGTGGACCCGAAGCGGACGGTGCGGTTTCTCGGCGCCCGCGCCCACAATCTCAAGAACCTCGACGTGACCCTGCCGCTGGACATGATGGTGGCGGTGACGGGCGTGTCGGGGTCGGGCAAGTCGAGCCTGGTGCACGACGTCATCCACAAGGCGCTCACGCGCCGCCAGGAGCCGGAGGCCGAAGCGGGGGAGGATCACGCGGTTCACGAGAAG
>CAYOTD010000565.1:2054-3246 GCA_964406685.1 uncultured Solibacteraceae bacterium
GGCAGCACCAACGGGGTGTTCGTCAACGAAAACAAGGTGGAGCGCGCGGCGCTGGTCAGCGACGCCATCCTGGTGGACCAGTCGCCCATCGGGCGGACGCCGCGCTCGAACCCGATCACGTATATCAAGGCGTTCGACCTGGTTCGGGAGCTGTTTGCCTCGACCCCGGAGGCGGAAAGGCGCGGGTACGCGGCGGGGCATTTCTCGTTCAACGTGCCGGGCGGGCGGTGCGAAACCTGCCAGGGCGACGGCACGGTGACGGTGGAGATGCAGTTCCTGGCCGACGTCGAGCTGGTCTGCGACGAGTGCAAGGGGACGCGCTACAAGAGCGCGATCCTTGATATCCGTTACCGCGGGCTCAACATCCACGAAGTGCTGCGGCTGACGGTGCGCGAGGCGCTGGCGTTCTTCTCCGACACGCCCCGGCTGGTGGGGAAACTGCGTGTGCTGGACGAGGTGGGGCTCGGCTACCTGCGATTGGGACAGTCGGCCACCACGCTGTCGGGCGGGGAGGCGCAGCGCGTCAAGCTGGCGGCGCACCTGGCGCAAGCCTCCAGCGCGGGCACGCTGTTCCTGTTCGACGAGCCCACCACCGGGCTGCACTTCGACGACATCGCCAAACTGCTGGACGCCTTCGACCGGCTGATCCGCAACGGCGGCAGCGTGCTGGTGATCGAGCACAACCTGGCCGTGATCCGCCGCGCGGATTGGATCATCGATCTCGGTCCGGAGGGAGGGGACCGCGGCGGCGAGATTGTGGCCGAGGGCACGCCGGAACAGGTGGCGCGTGTGGAGGCCAGCCACACCGGGCGGTTCCTGCGCGCGGCGGGCTGAAACACGCGGGCGGTTTCGAGCGTCCTATCCAAAGATCATGCAATGGATTCGGAGGCGCGCCGAGCTTCTCTCGGTAGCCGCGGTTTCTCTGTTGTCTACATACCTCTTCTTTCTGGAGTATCTTCCGCCCTTTTGGCGGGTACACGTTCCGTACGACCTGGAGGGCTTTCATTTCGCGCTGTTCGACTACGCGTTTCTGGCCTTGCGCGAGGGACGATTCCCGGTTTGGGATTCGTCGCAGTACTGCGGAGTCAGCTTCGTGGGGAACGTGCAGGCGGCGCTGTTCTATCCGCCCACCTGGTTCCTGTTCGCGGTCAACTTCGGGCGTGACCGGCTGGCCTACTGGACGCTGGAAGCG
>CAYOTD010000565.1:3256-3869 GCA_964406685.1 uncultured Solibacteraceae bacterium
CCTTCGTGCTGTGCTACGCGTGGCTGCGCGCCAAGCCGCTGGCAAAACTGCCGAGCGCGCTGGGCGCGGGTGTGTTCGCCTTCAGCGGCTATCTCATGCTCCAGCTTCAGCATTTCGGGCTGGTCTGCGGATATGCCTGGCTGCCGCTGGGTCTGTGGGGCATCGACGAGGCGGCGGCGACGGGCCGATGGCGGCCGCTGTGGAAACTGGTGGCGGCCTCCGCGCTGTGCTTTCTGGCCGGGTATCCGCCGACGTGGTTTGTGTTCTGCGTGTGCATGGCCGCGTACGCCGCGGCGGGGCCGAATCGTTGGCGGGCGAGTGTGGGCGTTGCTCTGGCGCTGGCCGCTTCGCTGCTCGTCTGCATGGTCCAGGTGTTGCCCGCCTGGGAAGCGGCGGCGGACAAGATCCACGAGGCCAGGTTCGGCGCCGGCATTCAGGAGCCGCGGTTCTATCTCCCTTTGCTGCTGCCGAGTCTGTACGATTACCGGATCGATGCGCCGCTGCTCCAGCGCGGCCAGGAGTACCTCTACCTGGGCGTGGCGGGGCTGATGGGGATACTGTTGGCGGTCCGCTATGGGCGCTGGCGGCAACTGGCGCCGCCGCTGGCGGTGCT
>CAYOTD010000566.1:0-3867 GCA_964406685.1 uncultured Solibacteraceae bacterium
GGTACGTATCCGCCACCAATTCCAGCCGCGAAAACGACTCCCGCCGCAGCCCGGCCTCGCCCGACACGACAATCCAGCCCAGCTTCATCTGCGGCAGGCCGCAGATCTTCGAAATCCCGCTCAGCGAGAAGGACAGCCCGCACTCGTTCGAGCACAGCGTTGCGATGCGTTCCGGATCGTCGCGCAGCGGAAAGTCCGAGAACACCTCGTCGGAAATAAGAGCCAGTTTCCTCCGGTTACAGAAATCAACCAACTGCTCCGCCTCGCCTCGCTTCAGATAGTTGCCGGTCGGGTTGTTGGGGTTCACAGTTACCACAGCCCGCGCGCGCGGTCCCGCCGCTTGCTCCAGGGCGGGGAAGTCGATCATCCACCCGTGGTCGTACAGCAGCGGATAGTGGACCACGCGGATCGACTCCAGCCGCGCCAGAAACTCGAACAGCGGATAGGACGGCGCGGGCACCAGAATCTCGTCGCCCGGGTCGGCCAGCAGTTTGAAGAGAAACGCGTACCCCTCGCTGGTCGAGGCCGTCAGCAGAACCCGCTCCGGCTCCACCGCGACGCCGCGCTCCGCGTAGTACCCCGCCACCGCCGCCCGCGCCCCCGCCAGCCCAGCCGGCGCAGGCTCGTAGACCAGCGACCCGGGCGACGCCAGCGCCTCCAGGATGTCCGCCGGATAGTCGAAGCCCGCCGCCGTGGGGTTCGACCCCGTCAGGTCGAACTTCGGCGCGCGCGCTGCCGCCGCCAGCGAAATCCGGTTGACCGCCTGCGTCCACTCCAGCCGGTTCGAAAAGTACTCCCTCTCCACCGCCACCGCCGGGTTACTCCAGCACTTTCTGCTTCTTGAACCACTCCACCAGCAGGTCGCGCTGGACCTCTCCCACCTCGGGGAACTCCATCCCCGTGGCGTTCAACTCCGTCGGCCGGCTCTGGTTGGCGGCGGTGTATTCGTTGGTCACCAGCGTATAGATCCGGTCGGGATCGATCTCGCGGCCCGCGGTGACCGAAGCCGGCAACTGCGCCCCGCGAAACCGGCCCTTCACCACCCGGCTGTCGAACGGGTACATGTTCCAGATGTGGCGGACCAGGATCGTTCCCACGGGCAGATCGGCGCGAATCCCTCCCCGGTTGCAGAAACCCAGGTCCGACCCCGTCGATTCCGCGATGGCGCGCTCGATCAGCGCCTTCAACTCCGGCCGCGTCCACGCGCGGCGGTTCTCCGCGATGGGAACGTCCATCGCCTCGGCCACTTTCGCCTCCCAGTGCGCCACCGCGGCCTCGACGTCGGGGGCGGCCGGAACCGTGGTCTTGCCCACCGGGATGCGCTTCCACTCGGACGCGACCACCCGCCGCGCCGCCGCGTCCACCTTCAGGTCCAGCCGGCCCAGTTCCAGGGCGTTGCTCTTGACGCGCACCAGGATGCGATCCTCCAGCTTCTTCGGAGCCTCCAGCCCGCCGTGCACGTGGCCGCTGACGATCACCGGGATCTGGGGCAGGTCGCGCAGCGCCTGGTCTTCCTCCTCCGCGGTCAGGTGGGCCAGCAGGACGATCAGGTCCGCCCCGCCGAGGATCTCTCCCAGGTAACGGCGAACGGTGGCCACCGGCGGGGATGTCTTCATGCCGCCGATGCGGTCCGGCGTCTGAAGACTGACGAAATCGCCCGTCATCGCTCCGATCACCGCTACCCGCAGGTCCCCGACGCGGAAGAACTGGTAGGGCGGCATGGCCGCTCCTCCCATTGTGTTCCGCAGATTCGCCGCCAGGAACGGGAACCGCGCCGCCATCCGGTACTCCTCCACCTTCTGCCAGCCGTAATCGTACTCGTGGTTGCCCGGGATCGCCGTGTCGATGCCCAGCAGGTTGGAGATCTCGATAATCGGCACGCCGCGGAACATCGTCGATACCGGCGAGCCTTGCACGAAATCCCCCGCGCTCAGCACCAGACACCAGTTGCAGCCCTGTTTCTCCCTGCGGATGGCGGTGGCCAGCTGCGCGATGCCGCCCCCGCCGTCGGGCCGGGGTGTCAGTTGCGCGTGCAGGTCGTTGAAGTGAAGAATGGTGAGCGGCTTGGGCTCGGAGCCGGCGGCGGCCAGCGCCGTCCCCAGAATGCACAGCCCGAGAAGGAATCGTCGTCGCGCCATCTCCACATGGTACCCTGACTGCGCCGGCCCGACGGCCGGGCCCGGGAATCCCGGCCGGAAAAGACAGGCTACGATTTATTTCTGGGGTCCGTGTGGCCTAAACTGCCTGGCGCGGGACACCTATATGGTATTGGTGCAGGGATCGAAAGTGGGAAGAGAATGACCCAGGGCGAGGCGTCGGAGGCCGTTTCTTCGCTTTTTGAAGCCTCCTACGGGTCCCTTCTCCACTATGCGTACCGTCGAACCGGCAATCTTGATGTCGCCGAAGAACTTGTCCAGGACACCCTGTTGGCGCTCTACTGCGAACTCCGCCGCGGCAAACAGATCAACCATCTGAAGGCCTGGAGCCTGAGCGTGCTGGATCGCAAGGCGCGCAAGGAACTGGGGCGGCGGCTGCGGATGGGGTCGCAAGGGCCACTGGAGGATATGGAGGCGGAACTGGCGAGCCTCCCGGTTCCCACCGGCCTTGCCCGCGGCCTGTTCGAAATCCAAGGGTTGCTGTCCGCTCTTTCGCGGCGGGAGCAGGAGGTCGTCCTGCTGCGAATGGAATCGCTCAAGTACTGTGAGATCGCCAGACTTCTGAACATCAGCCGCAACAGCGTGAATACCCTGCTCGGCAGGGCGCTGCGGAAGTTGCAGATTGCGGCTGGAAGAAACAAATCCGACCAGGAGCCCGTGCCGGCCCATGTGGAGAGACGTACTGGCAAAACATTGCAGTGACCCGGTGCTGCTGGCCCACGCCGATGGCGAGCTCTCGCCGTTGACGGACTACCGCGTGCGCCGGCACTTGAAGGAATGCTGGGAATGCCGCGCCCGCCTTGCGGAACTCGAGGAGCAGGCGGAGCGACTCGCCCGAGCCTTCCGCCAGGGGGATTTCCCGGGGCCGGAGTGGGTCGCCAGGGCCAGGTCGGAGATGACCGCGCGGCAGCAGTGCGCCGAGCGGGACCTTGCGCGGGCCCGGCACGGGGCTCCGGCAGTCCGCCGGCTGATACCTGTGCCCGTGCTCGTCACCTCGATGGCGGTGGCGCTGGCTGTTGGAGTGTGGTTCTGTTCGACCCGGTCCGGGTCGGCGGCGCCCCAGGCTGCCGAGATCCTGGCTCGCGCCGGGAAGCGGGAGTCGGGCCTGAAGCGCCCGGCCGTGCCTTTCCGCCAAACGGTGCAGGTCGAGGTTGTACAGGAGACCCCGCATCGCCGGACCTCCGCCGGCGTGATCAGGATCTGGTCGGACTTCCCGGGCGGCCGCTTCGCTCTGCGCTGGGAAGGGCCCGGCGGGACGCTCAAGCATGCCGTGTGGCGGCCGGACGGCGCCAACGATGTGGTCTATCATGCCGGCCCTCATCCGCGCTGGCCGGAAGGCGCCCCGGAGCCGGGGAACGTGCGCTGCCTGGCGGGCCTGTCCCGCTACGCGCTGGATGATCCGGAGATGCTGGAGGCCGCCTTTTTCGACTGGTTGCGCCAATGGCACTGGCGCCCCCTGTCGTTGAGTTCGGACTTTGCGAGCTTCGCCAACCAGGAAGGGGTCCGGGTGTCGGTGGAACGCCTGCAATCCGGTCCAGGAGCGCCGTTGTTCCGCGTTTCGGCGGTGCGGGAGGACCCCGGGCTTCGTGTGCAACTGATCCTGGAAGTGGACGGGCGGAGTTGGCAATTGCGGCTCCAGCGCGTGCGCTTCAGCGCCGCTGGACGGACGGTCGAGTTCCGGCTGGCCGCGAGCACGCCGGAGCCGATCCCG
>CAYOTD010000567.1:0-3865 GCA_964406685.1 uncultured Solibacteraceae bacterium
CACGTGGCCTTGCAGGACCTCGCCCTCGGCCGGCGGCGCGAAGTGACTGTAATCATCGATCAGTTGCTCGTAGTCGGCTTCCTCCGCGCGTCCAGGCATCCCCGGACTGCGGTCATCTGATCTGCTGGCCATAGCCACGTCTCCCACCAACCTCAGGCTTCAACGGCTGCCGCGGCCCCGTTTCCCGGCGACGTCGGATTGGAGTACCAAAAGGGAACAGAGTGCATCCGCCGGACGGGACCCCTTCTGTGGCCGCCGGCGTCTCTCGAACCGGACACGTCGCTTCCCACACCGCACTGAAAACTACAAACCGTTGAGAATCAGGTACTTCAGAAATATAGCGGACCTGCCACCACTTGTCAACCGCCACTGGAACCATCAGGGGCATTCTCGGCGCGGGTTTTGGCCAGTACGTAAGGACCTTCGGGGATGACGGCCACGCGCGAACCCGGCGCAACTCCATCCAACAGCGCTGCGACCGCATCGTCGATGCCCGTAAACGCGCGTCCCCAAAGGGTTGGATAGTAGCCAGCCGGCAAGCCGGGCACGTAGAAGAGCACTTCCGCCTTGGCGGTTACCATGGCGAGCTTCTCGAGTTGCCACTGGTCGACGATCACCGGCGCGGAAGCGATGGCGTCCAGGAATTGCCGGTCGGAAGGAAACTCCTTGAGCATCCGGCTGAACTCGGGCGCGCCCGGGCCTTCCTGGCAGGCGGCGGCCAGCAGGATGCGGCCGCCAGGCTTGACGATGTGCTGGGCTGCCGTGACTCCCTTGAGTGACTGGTAGTAGGTGAGATCCAGCGGGTAACCGGCCGCCGTGGTGATCACCGCGTCGACCGGCTCGTCGAGGGTTTCCAACATCACGCGAGAGACAAAGGCCACGCCTTCGCGGTGCGCCTCGATCGGGTCGCCGGCGAAAACCGCCGCGATGCGGCGGTCGCGCGCCAGGGCGACGTCCAGCATGAAATCGTGCCGCGCCATGCGCGCGATCTCCACCAGTTCCTTGTGCAGCGGATTGCGTTCGATCGAGCCTTCCACCGCCAGCGGTTCGCGCATGAACCTCGGGCTGTGGATCGTCTTGATGGTCTCCTGCGCTGCCAGGCCGGGCACGATCAGCTTTCGGCCGCCGGAGTAGCCCAGCATCAGGTGCGGCTCGATGAAACCGAGCGTGATGCGCAGATCGGCCGAGACGAACCGCTCGTCGATGTAAACCGGAGTGCCCCCGGCGGTCGAGCCAAGATGATGGTGTTCGGCCGGATTTCTCGCGTTGTGATTGACGATACGGTAACGGGCGGCCACCTCCGGACCCGTGATCTCGCGGATCTCGGCGTCGGTGGCCGGGCGGTGGAGGCCGGTGGCGATCAGGATGGTGATCTCCCCGGCCGGTATCCCGGCCGACTCCAGCGCCCGCAGCACCGGCGGCAACGTCTGCCGGTTGGGGGCCGGGCGGGTGATGTCGCACACCGAGATGGCTGCGTTGCGCTTGCCGCGGGCCAACTCCGCCAGCGGCGGCGACGCGATCGGCCGGCGAAGGGCCTCTTCCAGGGCCGCCTCCGCGTTGTCCAGCGGCGTGGCCGAGCGGGCTTCCAGCACTTGGTAGCGGTACCCTTCGGGAAGATCGGCCTTCAGGCCGGTCTTGCCGAACGCCAGTTCGATGCGCATACGTCGAAAGTAGCATAGAGGCGGGATTTCGTCTCAAGGGAAGCCTGGGGAGTGACGATATGGGAAAGGGTAGATTCCAGCAAAACTCTGCTGAAACGTCTGGCAGGGGAATTGCACCTAACAAAGTGGAGGAGTCAGGAGGTCGCACATGGTCGTCTCGGGTATCGTCGGCATCTTGCTCATCGTAGGGCTGTTCCTCTCTATGCTGTCCTCGTCGCCGCGCACCGGCCGCTGAGTCGTTCCGACTCAGGGTTGTAGCAATTTGGATTTCCCCAAACGTCTAGAATGGTCGTGATGCGTCTTCTCGCTCTCGCCCTTTTCGCGGCGTTTCCCCCCCTCGGCGCTCAATACGACGTCTTGATCGCTGGGGGCCGGGTGCTCGACGGCGCCGGCAACTCCTGGTTTGCCAGCGACATCGCCATTCAAGCAGACCGCGTGGCCGCCGTCGGCGTGCTTGCCGGCGCCACCGCGCACCGCAAGATCGATGCCCGCGGCTTGGTGGTTGCTCCGGGCTTCATCGACATCCACACTCACGCCCGCGCCGGTTACTTCGATGTGCCCGCCGCGGAGAACTACTCCCGCCAGGGCGTAACAACTGTCATCGAGGGTCAGGACGGCAGCTCGCCGATACCGCTGGCGCCGTTTCTGGAGCGGATGGAAAAATCTCCCGGGTCGGTAAATATTGGATTCCTTGCCGGCCAAGGCAGCATTCGCGCCAGCGTTCTGGGTTTGGAAAACCGGAGAGCGACGCCGGAGGAAATCCAGAAAATGAAAGAGCTCGTGCGCCAGGCGATGGCGGACGGAGCCTTCGGACTCTCCACCGGCCTGTTCTACGTCCCCGGCAACTACACCCCGACCGAGGAGGTGATCGATCTCGCCCGCGTGGCCGGCGCCCTAGGCGGTGTTCACATCTCCCACATGCGCAGCGAGGCCGGAGACGTCCTGGCCGGTGTCCGCGAGACGATCCGCATCGGCGAGGAAGGCGGTCTGCCGACTCAAATCACGCACCACAAGATCATCGGCCGGGAGAACTGGGGCCTGAGCCGGGAGACCTTACGACTGGTGGAAGAGGCCCGCGCCCGTGGTGTGGATGTGACCATCGATCAATACCCTTACACCGCCTCCAGCACGGGCCTTACGGCTTTGTTCCCACAGTGGGCACAGGCGGGCGGGCGAAAGGCTCTGCTTGAGCGGCTGTCGACGCCCGACCAGCGGGCGAAGATCAAGGCCGGCATCGTTCACAATCTCGAGAAGGACCGGGGCGCGGGCGATCCGAAGAACGTGGCCTTGGCGGCCTGCGCTTTCGACCCTTCTCTCTCCGGCAAGAACCTCGCCGAGCTTACCGCCGCGCGCGGCGTGCCGGTCACGTTCGAGAACGCGGCGGAAACCGCCATCGAACTCCAGGTCAAGGGCGGCTGCCAGGCGGTCTACCACGCCATCAGCGAAGACGATGTCGAACGGATCATGCGCTATCCCTTCACGATGATCGCCTCCGACGGCGGCATCCCCGTCTTCGGCCAGGAAACGCCGCATCCGCGCAGCTACGGCACCTTCGCCCGCGTGCTGGGCCGCTACGTCCGCGAACGGCGCGTACTGACCCTCGAAGAAGCGGTGCGCAAGATGACCTCGCTGCCGGCCGCGCGGCTGAAGCTCTGGGACCGCGGCCTGCTGCGTCCCGGGATGAAGGCGGATCTCGTCGTCTTCGACCCGGCGGCGGTCCGCGACCTGGCCGGCTTCGCCAACCCCCATCAGTACGCGGTGGGCGTGCGCCACACCTTTGTCAACGGCAAGCCCGTGCTGCTGGACGGCGCGGTGACCCCGGAGCGGCCCGGCCGCGTGCTCTACAGCCCGGCGCGCGGGCGGTAGGCTCATCGTACCGCGATCAGCGAGATCTGCTCCAGCATCGGCCAGCGGCCGCGGTTGTCCTGCTTGCGCTCCACCGGCGGCGCCGGTTGTATCGTGGTGCGCGTCGGCGGAGCGGAGCCGAAGTAACTCGCGTAAGTCGAGTTCATCTTGGAGAACTCGTCCATTGAGTCCAGGTAGACGTTGGTTACCACCACGTGTGAGAAGTTCAGCCCGGCCTCCTCCAGCCCGTCCAGCAGGTTGCGCATCGTCTGCCGCACCTGATGTTCGACCGTCGAGGCGTAGATGCCGCTGTTCGGCCCGGGGAGGAAGGCGGACTTGGCCGAGCAGTACAGCGTGTC
>CAYOTD010000568.1:0-3841 GCA_964406685.1 uncultured Solibacteraceae bacterium
AAGCTCCTTCCGGCTGAAGTCCGACTTGTACCAGATCATATCGTGCCTGGTGATGCCGGTGCGGTGGCCGAGCATGTCCCGCAGCGTGATGGTGTCGTTGAGAGCGTTGTTGTAGAACCGGATGGCGGGGACGGCATCGCGGACCGGCTGATCCCAGGACAGCTTGCCCTCATCGACCAGCAATCCCGCGGCGACCGCGGTGAAAAGCTTGGTGTTGGAAGCAATGGGGCACACGGTCTGGGGCGTGAACGGCAGTTTCTTCCCGTAATCCCGGTACCCGTACCCCTTGGCAAAGACCAGCCGGTCCCCCACCACGATCCCCACGCCGACGCCCGGCGCGTTCCAATCCTTCAGCAGCTTCTCCATGTAAGCGTCCAAACCCTGGAGCCGGCTGGCAATGTCCGGCGGCTGGGCCGTGAGGAAAACGGAAAAGCCTAAAACAATCAGACAGACAAAGGCTGCGATGCGTTTCATAACTCCCTCCAGTGAAAGCGATTCAATTGTCAGAGCCGAGTCATCCGGATCAGCCGGTGACCCAAACTACCAGGCTCCCTTTTTTTTTTCTCCATTCAGCCAGGCGATCAGCCTCCGGTCCATGTTCATCGATCCACATGCAGCCATACTGGCGATCCGCCGGGATATTTCATTCCCGCTGTTCCAGGGCTTGCCCACCATTCATCACTTTCTTCACGAGGGCCTGGAAGCGGGGCTCGTCGCGCAACATGTCGTACCACGGGTCGCTGTTCAGGCTCCAGATCCAGCCGTCGTGCTCGGCGCAGGCTTCCTCCAGCGAATCGAGCGCCCTCGTCTTGTCGCCCAGCCCGATGAACGTGATGGCCCGTGCCCACTGGGTGACATAGCGCTTCCGCCTGAGCTCGTCCAATTTGTCCAGCACCTTCCCCGCTTCCTCCCGGCGGCCCGTGGCGCCGTAAAAATATCCGACCGCTCCCAGCGCCCAAGGTATCTCGGGTGCCGCTTCCGCCAGGGTTTGGAATTCGGTGGCAGCCTCCGCAGACTTGCCTCTCGACATGTATAAAAAACCCAGATTCCAATACTCTTGGTGAAAGTCCGGATTCAACTCCAGTGCCCTCTGGAAATACGCGATGGCACGATCGGTCCGGCCGGTAGCCAAGTAGGCAAATCCCAGATCGTTGTGAAGCATCGGTTCCAGAGGGTCCAGCTCCAAGGCCTTTTTTAGCAAGGCGGTCGCCTCGTTGTGCCGGCCCCGGACATACAATAGAAATCCATAGCTATCCAACGCGAGGATGGAATTCGGATTCAATTCCAGGGCTTTTTGGAAGTCTTTTTCGGCGCCAGCCCAGTCCCAATCGAAGTTCTCCCGGGCGATGCCCCTGGCCACGTACGCATCGACGAGCGCGGGGTCCAGCTGGATCGCCTTCTGCGCGAACGCTTTCCCCTTTGGGACCCCTTCCAGCGGAGGCCAGAGCTGCACCCAACCGGATCCGGCAATATAAGCCAAGGCCATTCCCGCATGGGCCGGTGCATACTCCGGTTCACTTTCGACGGCCTTTTCAAAATAACGAAGGGCTCTGGTGGTGCTTTCCTCCGTCCCCAGCCACCATTGCTGCATGCCCCGCAGGCAGGCCTCGACGGTCTCGGGCTTGGCGGCGCGGGCCCGGGCCAGGCGGGCCTGGTCCTCCGGCGTCAGGCGCACCTGCACTTCGGCGGCGATGGCCTGGGCCACCTCGCTCTGCACCTTGAAAAAATCGCTCAGGTCGCGCTCGAACCGGGTGGACCACAGGTGCCGGTCCGTGGCGGCCTCGATCAGCTGCACGCTCACCAGGATGCGGTCGCCCTCCCGCTGCACGGAGCCCTCCACGACGGCGTCCACGTTCAGCTCCCGCGCCATCTCCTGGATGGACTTCGCGGCGCCCTTGTACCGCATCACCGTGGAGCGCCCCGGCACCCGCAGGGCACTGATGTTGCCCAGGGCCGAGCAGAGCGCCTCGGTCATGCCGTCGCTCAGGTAGCCCTGGCTTCGGTCCCCGGAGAAGTCGTCCAGCGGCTTCACCGCCAGCGACGTGATGCGCGGCGCCGGCGCCGCCAATCCAGGCCCCGCCTGATGCGGCCCCGCCAGCCACCAGCCCATCGTCGCCAGCGCCAGGACGACTACCGCCGCCGCCAGCGCGGACACCGCCGGGTGCCGCCGCATCCATCCTCGGAACCGGGTGGGCCGACTGGGTGAATCGTCCAAGACAGGCTGGCGACTGGGAGAAGTTTCGGAGGGCGTGGACAAGAGCCGCAGCGCCAGGGCGATGTCGTGGGTGCTGGAGAAGCGGTCCTCGGGGCGCTTCTCCAGGCACTGACTCACGATGCCCTGCAGGGGGGCCGGGATCTCCCCTGCCCCGCTGGGGAGCGGCGGCGGGTCGAGGGAGAGGATGGCCGAAATCGTGTCCGCCGCCGTGGCCCCGTGGAAAGCCCGCTGCCCCGAGAGCATCTCGTACAGGACGCAGCCGAGGGCGAAGATGTCCGCGCGGGGATCCACCGCCTGGCCGCGCAGCTGCTCCGGGGACATGTACCCCACGGTGCCAAGGACCGTCCCAGCGTCCGTCCCGGACCGCGGCCGGACGCTTGCCGTGTCGTCGCCGGCGGGCAGCGGCGGGGCCACCTTGGCCAGGCCGAAGTCCAGGATCTTCACCCGTCCTTCGGTGGTGATGAACAGGTTCTCCGGCTTCAGGTCCCGGTGGATGATCCGGTGCTCGTGCGCCGCCGAAAGGGCGTCGGCGATTTCCGCCCCCCACGTCACCGCCTTCCGGGCAGGGATTCGGCCCTCGCGCAGCCGCTCCCGCAAGGTCGCCCCCTCCAGCAGCTCCGTGACCAGATAAGGCCGACCCTTGTGGTCGCCCACATCGTAGACCGCCAGGATGCCAGGGTGATTGAGCGCCGCGGCCGCCCGCATCTCCTGCTCGAAGCGGCGGCGCTGCTCCAGCTCCGCCGCCAACTCCGCCGAGAGCAGCTTCACGGCCACGTCCCGCCCCAGCCGCTCGTCCCGCGCGCGGTACACCTCCCCCATCCCGCCCGCGCCCAGCCTGGAGACGATCCGGTAGTGGGAGACGGTCTGACCGATCATGTCCCCCTCCGACAGCCTGATTGTTGGATCGATGCCTCAGAGTGTTCTTGGCGGGATTATACTCCAAAATTGTTGAAAATCCCATGGCTGGGGGCGTCGCCGCCGCCGGCGGCGACCGGTGATCAAGTTTGGAGTGCGGCGATGAGGCGCGCGGCAGGATCCGGAAACCGCGAGTCCTGGCCTCGCGCCGAATCGCCGCTTTGAAATCGCGCCGGAAGCGCTGTCGGTTTCATGCAACGCGGAGTCTGACAAGGCTGTGTCGCAACTGGCAAGGCGTCAGTACCGGTAAGCGTGAGCTACCGGCGGGCAGCTTGACTCAACTGGAGCCGACGATCTGCACCCTATTGAAAAGTTTATAGTTGAGTGACATCTCGCGCCGACGGCTGACGCCTGCCGGTACTGACACGGTGCCGCGGGGCTGCATCCCGCAGCGGTTGCGGCACAACCTCTGACGCCCTCGGTTCACGTCGCCTTGCGCCGAAAATTCAAAGCGGTGACTCGGCGCCAAACAATTTCGGTCGTCCGATGACGGACCCACTGCGCCTCGTCACCGCATGCCAAAGTTCGATCCGGCGGGACGGACGCCCGGATTCGGGGAATTCGAAGCCGTCCCGAATCGGGGGTTTCTCACTTCGGCGGCAGAGGCGCCTCTGAGGGGCCGGATTTTTTCTTGAGCACGGCTGCGTCCACCCAGTCGGCCAGCGTCCGCTCGAACAGCGCGGGTTCCTCCACCGGCGCCCAGTGGCCGCT
>CAYOTD010000569.1:0-2570 GCA_964406685.1 uncultured Solibacteraceae bacterium
CGAACAAACGTCGCCATGAGGCTGCCCATTACCCACAGATTCTCCGGACGAGCCTCTTTCTTGCCTGGGCGATCCCGGTGCATTCCCCGCCGGGCGACTTCTTCCCGCCCCAGGTCTTGGGAAGCGTCTACGCAGTCGGTGGCACCGGCTCGAACCTGGTTACGGTTGTCAGCATCTGGGTTGTCAGCCGGGCGCTGGATCTGCCCGGCAGCTATCTGCCCGTGTTCGTGGGAATCGGCGCGCTGATGCCGGTGGCCTGTCTAACGGGTTTCCTGCTGATAGGGCGCGTGGAGCGGCTGAAGCTCGACGCCGCCCCTGTCATTCCGGTTCGGAGTCAGGCCGCGGCTCCGGGGCAAGCTCCGCGGCCACGCGCGCGATGACCTCGTCCCACTCGCCCGGCCGCGGCTGCCGGAAGATCCGTAGGGACGGGTACCAGGGCGAGTCGTCGCGGCCGCGCAGCCAGCGCCAGTCGGGCGAGTAAGATGCCAGCAGCCATACGGGACGCCCCAGCGATCCGGCTAAGTGCGCCACCGCCGTATCCACCGTGATTACTAAGTCCAACGCCAGGAGGACCGCTGCCGTCTCGCCGAAATCGGTCAACTCCGGCGCCAGAGAGACAATGCCCGAGGGAGCGTCCGAGGCGGCCTGGCCCGCCTGCAAGCTCCAGCACTGGACGCCGGGAAGCCGGGCCAGCGGCTGAAGGCAATGCGCGGGCACCGAACGCGCACTGTTGTTGTATCGCTTCGGGTTCCCCGACCACACCAGCCCGACGCCTCTGCGCGCGGTCCGCAGCCGTTCGCCCCACCGGGCGCTCAGCGCGGCGGGAACGGCAAAGCGGGCCGGGGCGGGAATGGAGTCCATCTCGGTGGCGAAGCGGTCGGGCAAGCTCATCATGGGGCACTGCACGTCGAACTGGACGCCCGCTGTCAGCGCATTCACGATGCGGTAGCCGCCCTCCATCCAGGAAAACAGGCGCTCCAGGTGGGGCAGCGTCTCGATGATCACCTCGCCGCCAGCCGCGCGCACCAGCAGCGCGTAGCGGACAAACTGGACCGCGTCGCCCGCGCCCTGTTCAGCCCAAATAAGGATGCGGCGCCCTTCGAGCGGCTCGCCGCGCCACAGCGGTTGTGCGAACTCGCGCTTCTGCCCGGCGAATTGCGGAAGCTGCCAGCGCCACTCGTACTCCTGAAACCCTTCGCGCAAGCGGCCGGCGCCCAACAGCGTCACGGCCAGGTTGAAGTGCGCCGCGGGATCGTCGGACTGAATCGCGCACGCGCGGCGTAGGTACTGCTCGGAGCGGTCCAGGTCGCCGCTGTCCCGATAGACAACGCCCAGGTTCGCCAGCAGCCCCGGGTGGTCCGGCAAATGCGCCTCCAGGGCATGCATGCATTCGAGCGATTCGGCATACCGGCCCTGGGCGTGCCGCCTGGCGGCCCGGTCCCACAACGCCTTGATTCCCGGGGGTGGCTTCATACACCGCCGGTGGGCGAATCCTCCATCGCGGCCAGGATGCGCTTCCGTTCGTCCTCGTACACCGCGAAACCCGGCCGCAAGCGGCAAGCGTCGTCGTAATGCCGCAGGGCGCCCCGGAGGTCGCCCGCGTGCTCCAGCGCCCGGCCGAGGTTGGCCGCGGCGTCGCAGTTCCAGGGAGCCAACGCCCTCGCCGCCGACAACAGTTCCATCCCGTCTCCGATGTTGTTGGACTGGACCAGGAACAAACCGCAGTTCATATACAGCGGAGCGGCAAACAGCCCGCAGATCGCGCACGAGACTGGATCGGCGATGGGCCGGTCCCCGCCTTTCTCCAGAGCTTCGGCGCGGGTGTGCACGTGCGGCAGCCGTCGCAGCGCCGCGGCAAACAGGCGAAGCGCGCCCTCCTGGACCTGCTCCATTCCTTCCGGCAGCCGGCCCGTTTCTGCGACGGCCATGTTGAGCTGCGTCTGGAACTCGCAAGCCAGCATGGTGACGGGGATGGCCGACAGGCAGGCGGAGAACTCGGCGGCGGTTACACCAAGGGCGGCCACGCCGGCGTACAGCGGCGAGGCGAAACTCGTGCCCAGCACTCCCGAGATCTCTTGCAGGCTGATGTCCCAGAAGTACGACTGGGGAGCATCGGGCGATAGTCCTTCGGCAACCTCATAGTCCCCCGTTGAGCTACTTACCACCGTCCGCATCGCGCGCTGGAAGCCGATGGAGAACACCCGCTCCGCGCGGGAGGGACAGAGGATTTCGCCGGGGTCGTTCCCCGCCGCGGCGAGAACCAGTTTGCCGGCGGCGGCCGCCGCCGTGGCCGCCCGGCACAGGTCACAATCCGGATCGGGCAGAATCCGGTTCAGCAGCTCATAGGTGGCCTGTTTGGGCGAAGGGCCGAACAGGCAGGCTTCCACCGCCTCCCGCCCGGCGCCGCGCACGCGATCCTGGATGTCCGGAACGCACTGCCCGGCACCCAGGCTGACGTTGATGACGTCCGCGTCGGATGCGGCTGCCTGGCCGATGGCGTAGGCCACGTCGCTGGCGCTGATGCTGCCGTCGTCGCGCCGGACCGGGTAGATATCGAATCGGCAGTCCGG
>CAYOTD010000569.1:2580-3827 GCA_964406685.1 uncultured Solibacteraceae bacterium
AAACTCGGTGCACAGGAACGGATGGAGCGGGAACTGGTGATCAGCAACGCCACCGCCGTTCCATGTTCGCTGCCGCCCGGATACAGCGGCGGCGGGCTCATCTCGATCACCCGGTCGACCCGGCCGCGCAGTGCCGGCAGATCGAGGTCGCAGGCGGTATCGATGACCGCCACCTTGCGCCCCGCGCCCCGCCGCCCCAGACGGTGCGCGTGATCGACGGCCTTCCAGAACTCGCTGTCGAACGAGTAGTCCCACCGGTCCGCCGAAGGATCGTAGCCCCTCAGCAGGGACTGCGCGTCTTCGGCCGATTCCAGCTTGCACAGCCGTGAGGCCATGGTCCCCGCTCCTTTCAATCGAAGGAAGGGTCGCGGGCCGGAAGCTCCCGGAACTCCGGCCCCGGCGACGTCACTTCACCGCCGGAAAGCGTCCGAAGATGCTTTCCGAACCATCCGAAGCCATACAGACCGACCAGGATCGCGCCGTTTCCCGTCCGTTGATAGCCCACGTTATTCTCGTTGCTGATCGAAACCTTGGCGTGAGCCAAGTTCCACGAGCCGAGCGCTTTGGCGTCGCCGGCCGCATCCACCGATGCGCCAGCCGCACCCGAGATCAAAACCCGGAAACGCTTCGCCGCGGTGACCCGCGTGGCCAGCTTGAACTGCGGCGGCCACTGGTCGCGGTGCCGCTCGACGTAGGTGCGGACCTCCAGCAGGTTCGCGATGTAGCGCTCCGTGCAGTCCTCCGCGTCGAAGACGGCGCCGCCGGCCCGCCCGAAGGCGATCCGCACGGCCGCCTCGGCATCCACCGCGCCTTTCACCGGCGCTGTTCCCGCTCCCTGAATGCCGGTGGCCGAGCAATCCTCCGAACGAAAGCAGGTGATGCCCTTGACGGTGATATCACCGAAGCTCAGCTTCAGTTTCGGGAACACCTCCGAGAGGCTCGCCTGCCGCCGGAACACGCCGTGCTCCAGCTCGCCGGCATCGCCCGGCTGCCAGACAGGAAAATACCCGAGGTGCTTCCGCGCGTGAGCGGCGGTTTCCTTGACCAGATCCATGACGGTGTCCCCCCTGCTCGATCGGCGCAGTGACGATTCACGGCAGATCATACCATCCCTTGGCGTCACTTGGGGCCGAGCCGTGGGCGCGAGTGGCCACGGCGCTTGCCAACGCCGTGGCGGTGCGGGCGCGCGCGCGAGTTGGAAGGGAACGGCGCGCCAATACGGACTGAACTGGAAGAGCGTGGCCACG
>CAYOTD010000570.1:0-3823 GCA_964406685.1 uncultured Solibacteraceae bacterium
CTCAACTGGCGTCCCCTCGCCATCCTCGCCGACGACTGGCAGTTGAGCGGCATCCTCAGCGCCACCACCGGCGCGCCCCTCAGCTTCACCTCCAGCAACGACCCCATGGCGGGCGAGGGCAACAACATCTCCAACAAGGCGCAAGCCGCCTTGGTGGGCGACCCCTCTCTCGGCTCGGGACGCAGCCGCGGCGAGCAGATCCAGAAGTACTTCAACACCGCCGCCATCGTCAACGCTTCGCCCGGCACCTGGGGCAACCTCGGCCGCGGCGCCCTGCGCGGCCCGGGCGGCTCGGGCACCGACGTCAGCATGACGCGCATCATCCCGTTGCACCGTCTCCGCGAGGGCATGAACGTGATGTTCCGCGCGGAGTTCTTCAGCCTGTTCAACCACCCGCAACTGGGCGCGCCCGAGGTGCGCCTGGGCCGCGCCACCACCGGCACCATCCAAACCGTGACCGGCCAAAGAGTGCTACAGTTCGGCCTGAAGATCGCCTTTTGACGCATGAAAACTCATCGAACTCTGTTGTTTTTCACTCTCATCGCAGCCGCCGCGCAAGCCGATTCCACCCTTGCCCTAAACGGCACGTGGCAGTTCACCCTGGCCCGCACCCCCGCCGCCGAGTCGTCCCTGAGCCGCTTCCACGAACCGGGCTTCAACCCCTCCGCGTTCTCCACCATCCGCGTCCCCTCCAACTGGGCCATGGAAGGCTTCGAGGAACCCGTGTACGGCCGCATGAAGGACGCCGGCACGGGCTTCTACCTGCACCGCTTCCGCGCCCCCCGGGAGTTGAACGGCCACCGCGTGCTGCTCCACTTCGGCGGCGTCTGGTCCTCCGCCGAAGTCTGGCTGAACGGGCAGCGCGTGGGGCGCCATGACAGCGGCTTCACCTCCTTCGCCTTCGAAGTGCAGGACCTCATCCGCCCCGGCGCTGAAAACACCCTCGCGGTCCAGGTCCGCCAGATCACGCGCGACTACACCTACGACGTCAACGACGATTGGTCCCTGGGCGGCATCTTCCGCGACGTCTGGCTCGAGTGGATGCCCCTGCCCCGCTACCTCGACCGCGTCGAGACCTGGACCACCTTCGACGACCAGTTCCGCGACGCCGACCTGCACATCCGCGCGCTGGTCAATGAAAGGCGCACGGCCCCGCCCTCGACGACGTACCAGTTGCGCGCCACCCTCGCCGCCGCCGGCGCCAAGGTAGCCGAAACCCTGCTCGACGCCGCCTCCCACCACGACACCGGCCGCGAGCACCTCTTCAAGATGCACGTGCGCGCCCCGCTCCACTGGACCGCCGAGACCCCGAACCTGTATCAACTCCGCGTCGAGCTCATCCAGAACGGCGTCCCAGTCCACGCCCGCGAACACAGCGTCGGCTTCCGCCAGGTCTCCGCCGCCGGCGGCGTGCTGCGCCTCAACGGCCGCCCCATCAAGCTGCGCGGCGTCTGCCGCCACGACCAGCATCCCGACGTGGGGCTGGCCACCCGCCGCGAGCACTGGCTGGAAGACATCCGGCTGATGAAGGAGGCCAACATCAACGCCATCCGCATGGTCCACTATCCGCCCGCCTCCGGCTTCCTCGACCTGTGCGACGAGATGGGCATGTACGTCCTCGACGAGGCGCCCATGGGCTTCGGCGGCGACCTCGGCGTCGACCCCTCCTTTGCCGCCTCCGCTCTCCTGCGGACCTACGAGACCATCGCCCGCGATCGCAATCACCCCTCCGTGATCGCCTGGGACGTGGGCAACGAGAACCCCATCACGGCCCTGCACCTGGCCGCGCTGCGCTACATCAAGGGAACCGATCCCACCCGCCCCGTGCTGTTCCCCTGGCACGCCGAGCAGTGGCTCCCGCCCGAGGTGGATATCCTCGCCCCGCACTACCCCGCCACGCCGCTGGCCGATTCCATCGTCGCCCGCGCGGACCGCCCCGTCGTCGCCACCGAATACTCCCACGCCCTGGCCGAGGACGGCTTCGGCGACCACGAACGCCACTGGCAAGCGCTGAGCGCGAACCCCTCCGGCGCCGGCGGAACCATCTGGATGTGGCAGGATCAGGGCCTCTGGCACACCCGCCCAGGCACAAAGAAACGCCTCCTGCTGCCCCTGGACGGCCGCGACGGCATCGTCACCGCCGACCGCAAACCGCAACGCGACTACTGGGAAACCAAGGCCGTCTACGCCCCCGTCCGCGTGCTGGCCGGCAAGCTCGACCTCGCCCCCGGCCAGCGCACCGTGTCCATTCCCCTGCGCAACGACCACGACTTCACCGATCTCGACCGGGTGACCATCCGCTGGACGCTTCACTCGGGCGGCCGCGAAGTCAAGCGCGGCGAAACCCGCCTGTCCGCCCCGCCGCGCACGACGGCCCTGCTCTCCGTGCCGGCCGAATGCGCCCCCGCGCAGCCCTGCTATGTCCAACTCGAGTTCCTGCGCCCGGACGGCGGCCAAATCACCACGCGCAGCGTCGAGTTCTCTACTCCCGCCCCCGCGCCCCCCGCCCCCGCCCGCGCGCGCCTGCGCCGCGGCAAGCTGGTGACGTTGGACGCCGGCGCCGCCACCTACGAGTTCGACCCGGCAACCGGCCTGTTGACCACCGCCTCGCTCCAGGGCCTCCGCCCGACCATCTGGCGCCCGCTAACGCTCAACGAGCAGTACATCTACACCCGCCGCTCGATCGACCCGAAGAAGTTCCCCGATCTCGACAACTACACCACCACCGTGAAACGCTGGGACGCCCGCCCCGATCGCATCGAGGCGGAAACCGCGCACCGCGTCGACGCTCGCAACTCGTTCACGGTTCGCTGGACCTACACCCCGCTCGCCGGAGGCGCTCTCGAAATCGCCTGGACCATCTCGCCCCAGATCGAAGCGCCTTGGGTCCCGGAAGCCGGTCTTGATCTCGCCGGCGCCGGGCTCGACAATCTGCGCTGGCTCGGACTCGGCCCCCTCGACGCCTACCCGAACCTGAAAGCCGCCGCGTTGTTCGGCCTCTGGCGTCTCGACAATCCGGAGTCAACCGGAGTGAAAGCGGAGGTGCGCTGGGCCGAGTGGACAGCCGCCACCGGCGCGGGCCTCCGCTTGGAGGGCTGCCCCTACCTGCGCCTTCCCGCTCCCGGCCGCCTGCGCGCGCTGAGCGCCGTCGAAGGCCGCCCCGCCGCCAAGTTCCAGCGCGCCGAACAAGCCGCCGGCCGCCTCGACACCGCCCCCGGCACAACCCTGGCCGGCACTCTCACCCTCCGCCCGCTCGCCCCGCGCTCAGAACGAGAATGACCCCGCCAGTTGGAAGCTCCGGCCGATACTCTGTGTGCCGGTGATCTGGCCGAACTGGGCATTGGTTGGCGTCATGTTGGGGCCGCCGAAGTTCGGGTGGTTCATGATGTTGAAGCACTGGACCCGCAAGCGGAACATCACCTGCTCAAAGACGCGGAAGCCCTTCGCCGCCGACACGTCCCAGCGGGCCTGGCCGTCAGCCTGAACGCTCGCCAGGCGCAGAGGGAAGGTCCGGATGTGCTGCGAAAAGGCCTGGTTCGAAACGCGGTTGAAACCCGCCTCCACGTTGAACCAGCGGTCCACCGAACGCTCCCCCTTGGGCAGGGCGATGGTGTCGGGGTCGCCGGTGAAGAGGACGTCCCCCCAGGACAGCGGCGGGCCGGCCTGCCGCACCACCACCCCGCTCAACTGCCAGTTGCCGAGCAGGCCCTGGAGCGGCCGCGACAAGCTCTTCCCCCAGGCCCGCCCGCGGCCGATGGGCAGCTCCCAGATGGCGTTGAACGTCAGCCGGTGCGGACGGTGCGAGCTGGACAGCGATTCGTAC
>CAYOTD010000571.1:0-3823 GCA_964406685.1 uncultured Solibacteraceae bacterium
CGGATTTCGGATTTCGGATTTCGGGTTTTCGTCCAGCAGCGCCGCGAGTTCTTCCGGGCGGAATCGGGTCAGGTCGCGCTCCAAGGCGTGCGCCACGGGGAGGAGGTCGGGGTGGCGACGCTCGACGAGGTTGGCGCGGAGCGTGGCAATGGCTTCCGGGTTGGAATCAATCGCTGCGAGGACGTGAAAGCCAGCCCGTTGCATCCCGAGCGTGAAACCGCCGCAGCCGCAGAAGAGGTCGAGGCAGGCGAGCGGTCGTGGCGGCATCCCGGCAGGGCGCCGCTGATCGTCTGAGCCGTTGGGGCAAAGCTGCGGTGGTCGGCCGACCGCCGCTGCGCGGCAAGGCGGGGCGTCCTCGTGCATGGCCGACTCAGCGTGCTGTGGACATCCTGTCCGCAGAACTGATTTGCGGCGTTGCGGGAGTCTGGTTTGATCTGCGGGCGGGACGCCCGCAGCACGTTGCCGCTGGCCCCTCACGCGTCCACCCCTTTGCAAAGCTCCGCCGTGGTGAGACCGAGGGCTTTGGCGAGCCGGGCGACGTTTTTGATGCCGGGGTTGCGCAGCCCACGCTCGATGCCGCTGATGTAGGTCTGATCAAGGCCGGCCTTCTCGGCCAGCCGTTCTTGGGTGAGGTCTTTGGACTCCCGCCAGCGCCGCAGGCTCAGCCCGAAGGACTTGAGGATCGGATCACGTTTCGGCATGACGGATAGTCCATGTCGAACACGCCCGGATGTCTATGGACGATGAGTTCTAAATGTGCTGAACCAGCACATCGTCCCCCTGCGGCACCTGCGACGGCGGACTGCGCTTCGGCCCGCTAAAATCAGGCTCCTGCCGCCCCTCGTGGCGGCGCGGACGACACGCCAATGTGAGGAATCAGCACATGAAGCGGGAGCGCCCAAGCGGGGCGGCCACGGCGCTTGCGCTTTGCTCCCATGCCTGCGGCATCCGGGCGGTTCGCGGTTCAGCCCTTTTCGGACAGCCAGTTGACCTTGATCTCCTTTTCCACCGCCTTGAATTCCGGGCCGCCAGTGACCAGTTCGGCCTTCAGTTTCTTGGCCAGCGCGGCAGCGAAGGCGTCGGCCAGACTGAAGCCGACGCGCGCTTTGAAGTCCGCTGCCAAGTCCGCCAGTTCGCGAGTGGCCGGGTGAAACTCGATGGGCAGCGTGGGCAGTTCGCGCGCGACTTCGGTCCAGCGCGCCGCGCCGTCCTTGCGGATCACCAGGTATTTCACCTCGGCGTAGTTCACCTCGGTCATGTGCAGAGGAACATCGCGCTCGCCCGCCTTCTCCAGCATGGCCGCGACCTTGTCATCCCCCGCCTCGCCGCGCAGGAAGACGAGCAAGGCGAAACTATCGAGAACCGGTGCCACGGGCATGCTTCGCCTCCTCCATTTTTTCGACGACACGTTGGATTGGTTTCTGATTCGGTTCTTGCGTGCGTTGACACGTTCCCAGCGGGTGTCTAGCCTCCCGCGGATGTCGAGACTGCCCTTTGAGCTCCTGCTGGCGCTGCGTTATCTGCGGCCCAAGCGGACGTTTGTCTCGGTCATCACCCTCATTTCCATCCTGGGCGTCATGCTTGGCGTGGCGGTGCTCATCATCGTCATCAGCGTGATGAGCGGGTTTGACCACGATCTGCGCGAAAAGGTCTTCGGCTTCAACGCACACGTCAAAGTCGTTCCGCGTGAGGGAACCCTGCGCGACTATGCCATGGTGGCCAGTCAGATCGGCTCGAACCGTTTCGTCAAAGGCGTCGCGCCGTTTGTGCTGAGCCAGGTGCTGGTGGAAACCCAGCCGGTGGCGGGACAGCAGCGCGTGTTTGTGCCCGCGGTGCGCGGCGTGGATCCGGAGGCGGAGGCCAAGGTCAGTGCGCTGCCGCGCGAGATCGTGGCGGGCGAGTTCGATGTCCGCCACCGGGGGTTGGTGGTGGGCGCCGTGTTCGCCGAAAACATGGGCTTGAGCGTCGGCGACCGGGTGACGGTCTATTCGTGGAAGGACCTGCGGAAGATGAAGGAGAGTTACGAGCAGAAGCGCGAGCAGGCTTCGGTGCGCGTGCCCGACGATTACACCGTGCGCGGCATCTTCGACGCCGGGCATTACGAGTTCAACTCGACATTCATCCTGACTTCGCTGGAGGACGCGCAGACGCTCTGCGATCTGGACGAAACCGACACTGTGCATGGCTTGATGGTGGCCTTGGAGGATCCGCTTCAGCCCCAAACCGCCGCCCGTGAGATCCAACAGGCCCTTGGCTATGACTATGCGGTGACCACTTGGATGGAAGACAGTCCGCTGATGCTGGCGGTGATGGTCGAGAAGAACGTGATGCTCTACATCCTGTTTTTCATCGTGATCGTGGCAGCGTTTGGCATCACCTGCACGTTGATCACGTTCATCGTGATGAAGACGCGCGAGATCGGGCTGATGAAGGCGCTGGGTGCGACCAACCAACAGGTGATGTGGGTTTTCCTCGGGCAAAGCCTGATCGTCAGCGTGCTGGGCGTGCTGGCCGGCACGGGGCTGGGGCTGCTGGCCATCGCCTATCGCAATGAGTTCCTCGCCTTGATGCGGCGGCTCACCGGTTTCGAGTTGTTCCCGGCTTCGATTTACGGCTTCAACCAACTGCCGGCGCTGGTCATCCCGGGTGACATCCTGATCATCTGTGGGGGCTCGCTGCTGATTTGTCTGGCGGCGGCGGCCTTTCCCGCGCGCAACGCCAGCAAACTCAACCCCGTGGAGGCGCTGCGGCATGAGTGAACCCTTCCTGACCGCCCGGGCGCTCACCCAGAGCTACCCGATGGGCCGGCGCACGCTGGAAGTGCTGCGCGGGGTGAGCTTGGAGGTTGCGCGCGGCGAGTTCCTGGCGCTGCGGGGCGCCTCGGGCGCGGGCAAGAGCACGCTGCTCCATCTGCTGGGGGGGCTCGACACCCCAAACGCCGGCGAAATCTGGTTCAACGGCGAGAACCTGGCCCGCCTGCCGGAAGCCGCCCAGACGCGCCTGCGCAATCGCCACGTCGGCTTCATCTTTCAGGCGTATCATCTCCTGCCGGAACTCGACGCGTTGGAAAACGTCTGTCTGCCGGCGCGCATCGCCCGGGTGGACGCCGCACAAGCGGAAGCCCGCGGGCGCGAATTGCTCCGGCGCGTGGGGTTGGCGGAGCGCCTGGAACACAAGCCCTACGAACTCTCCGGCGGCGAGCAGCAGCGCGTGGCCATTGCCCGGGCGCTCATCAACGAACCGGAACTGATCCTCGCCGACGAGCCGACGGGCAACCTTGATTCGCATACTGGCGACGAGATCATGGAGTTGCTCCTGACGCTTCGCGCGGAGCGCGCCGCCACGCTCATCATTGCCACGCACGACGCCCGGGTCGCCGCGCGCGCGCCCCGCGTGGTGGACTTGGTGGACGGGGTGGTGGCGAAGAGTTGACCATGCGTGGACGCCGGAACTGGTTGGGGCCGCCGGCGGGGGGTTGGCAGCGCCAGCGGGTGCGCAGCAATACTCATTATGACGGTATCCATCTCCGCTGGGTGAGGGCACCCGGCGTCCCTATCGAGCCCAGAGTGGGAATTGCTGGCTGGTGCGGGAACGGGTGCGGGAACGCTCTGGCAGGCTTTTGGGCGCTGTGCTAGCCTTCGCTCCCTTATGGCTGTTCAAAACCGCATCGTCAAAGTTCAGAAGCGCAATCGCGCCCTCGTCACCTTTGATGGCGACCGCATTCGCCGCGCGATTCTCAACGCGGCCCTGTCCATTGGCGGGTTTCGGCAGGACTACTTGCCGGACATCAACGGACGGCTGTTCGATGCGTGCGGCGGGGACG